>JAOPYU010000262.1 GCA_025964455.1 Thermoleophilia bacterium
GTCGCTCATCCTGCTTGAGAGCCCGTGACGCAGGCGCGCGAGCGCATGGTAGCGCACGCGGATCTTGAGCGTCTCGAGGCGGTCGAGCAGCTAGGCGCCCTGCACTGCGGCCATGCCGAGCAGGGCGATGTCGGTGACGTGCACGAGTGCTGCCCGCAGCTCCCGGCTCGACAGCTCGCCTGCGAGGTGTGCGATCGCGCTGGCGGCGACGACCACGAGCAGCAGTGCCCACGAGGCGCGCGCCGCGCCGCGCCGACCGCTCACCACGCCCACGCCGAGCAGTACGAGCGGCGCGTACAGGAGCATGATCGGGGCGATGTTCCACCACAGCACTGCGCCGTAGGCGATGCCGGTGCCGACCGAGTACCAGATCGCGGGGGTCGCGCCACGCTGCAGCACGCGCTGCAGGCGATCGGAGAACGCGGTGACGGCGGCGACGTCGATGAGCACCGCGGCCGTGACGAGCGCCACACCGAGGCTGACGTCCTTGAGCAGCGCGGCTCCCAGCTGCAGCAGCGCCACGCCGCCGAGCGCCACACGCAGCGCGATGAGCAGGGTCCAGACATTCCCGCGCAGCCGCGAGGCGTCGCGTTCGAGCACGTCCTCGGTGGCGCCCACCGGGATCGGGACCTGCAGCCGCACGCGGGTGCCGAATCCGACCTGCGACGCGATCACGACTTCCCCGCCGCAGATGCGTGCGCGTTCAGCCATCTCGCGCAGGCCGTAGTGGCCTTCCTTCTCGGTGATCGTGCCGGGCGGGTTGTCGAAGCCGATGCCGTCGTCGGTGATGGACAGCACGAGCAGCTCCTCGGTCACGTCGAGGGTGATGTCGATGCCCTGGGCCGCGCCGTTCTTGACGGCGTTGTTGACGCACTCGCCGGCGACCGCGACCACGTGTGGGCGCATCCACGGTGGCACGCGCGAGGCATCGCCGGTCGTCTCGACCCCGACGCGCACGCTGGCCTGCTGGCCCATCCGGCGCGCTTCCTGCCGGATCACGCTCGCGACGTTGGTGCCGACCATCGGCTCGTCGCCGACGCGGAAGAGGTCGCGCAGCATGCGCAGTGAATCGCGGTACCCGTCTGCCAGCGACAGCAGGCGCGAGGGTGCGTGCTCGTCCGGCCCGCAGGCCTGCACGGCCTGCACCTCGAAGTGCATTCCCGAGAGCGCCTGGCCGAGGCGGTCGTGCAGGTCGCGGCGATAGCGTCCCCGTTCACGACTGATCTCGGTGGCGATCTCGAGCGCCCCGATCCGGTGGGCGACGGTGAAGAACCCGCTCGTCGCGAGCGAGAAGAACAGGAACAGGCTCAGGGTCCCGGTGATGCCGGCGGGCCGGTCCCCGCCTGCCCCGGCGGGGTCGCCGATGACCACGATCGCCAGGAACGCCGCGGCGCACGCGCCGCCGGCGATGAACGCATCCACGGGCCGGTGCGCCGCCCAGCTGACGGCGCTCGAGCAGGCGAAGGCAGCCACGAGCGAGAGCGTCGCGTCGTCAGGCGCGAGCGCGAGCAGGGCGATGCAGGCGGCAAGGTCGACGCAGAGCACGGCGCGGCGCACGAGCGATCCGCGCGGCGGGCGCAGCGCCGGGCCGACCGACACGGCGGTCCATGCGGCCGCGGCCGCGAGTGTCACGAGCGCGTCGCGGGTGGCGAGGTCCGAGACGATGGCGACCACGAGCTCGGCGACGATGAGCAAGCGCCAGGTCAGGACCCAGGTGAAGACGTTAGGCGCCCATGCCGAGTGCGCGGCGCCATCGGCGCTGATGCCGGCAGGTGCCTGCGCGGTCGGAGCCTGGGGCATCGGCGCGTATGCGCCCGCCATGCCGCCGCTCACGTGGCGCCCCCAGCGCTCAGCTCGACCTTGCTGAGGCGCGCGAAGACGGCGATGCGCTTGGCGGCGGAGTACTTGGGGTGACACGCGGTCAGCACGAGGTGCTCACACGTCTCGATGCACTGGCGGCTGCGCGCCACGGCCGTGCGCGCCGAGCTGGTCGGCTCCGCCGCGCCGTAGTTGATGATCGTCCAGTCACGTGGGGTGATGATCTGCGTGCGCGTCATCCGGTAGGTGAAGCGGCCGTACGGCATCGTCAGCACGATCGCATCGCCCTTGCGGAGCTGGTCGATGTGCAGGAAGGGTGCGCCGTGCGTGGTCCGGTGACCCGCGATCGCCACGGGCGCTCCGGATCCGGGGAAGCGCACCTCCTTGTAGAGGCCCGGTCCCTTCTTGAGGTCGGGGACGCGCGCGCCATTCACGAAGATCCGCTTCATCTTGATCCGCGGGATGGTGATGCGGCCAGCGGGCGCGCCGAGCTTGGTGGTCTTCTTGGCGAGCGTCGCGGCGCGGATCGTGAGCTCGTAGTCGAGCTTCGCATCGGTCAGGTCGCCGCTGACGGGCGCGACCCCCGCGAACTGCCGCGCGAGCTTCTGCTGCTCGCCCTGTGCGCTCAGACGCGTGAACGGGTCGCCCCAGGCGATCGTCACGACCACGAACATGAGCAGTCCCAGGCCCGTGGAGATGAGGCCGGTACCGAGGATCCTTGCGATGTCTGGGTAGGTGAGACGGTTCATCGAGCACGTCCGCGCGTGGGTCCACCTTGGTGTGCACCCGCCCGCATGGCCCTTATCGGCCAGCGCCGCGGCCCCGTGAGGCCGAGCCGTGGCCTCCTACCCGACTTATCGGGATCTCACGCGCGCACGATTCGCACGATCGCGTGCGCGCTGTCGCACCCGCTCCTGCGTCGTCATCGCCTCGCCGGCCGGCGGGGCGGCCTGCGACACCCGTTCACGCGCACTCCTGCGCGCGCGAGGGGAGCCGGCCGTGGTCGTCGGGCGGCTGGGCGTTGCGGGAAGTCGCAGGCGACGGGCCTGGGTCGCCAGGTCGCGCGCGGCGACCGTGATCGAGCCCGGGACCAGGTCGCGCAGGGTCAGCTCGCCGTCGTGGATCGCGATCCACCGCGCTCGCAGCGTCGGCAGCGCCGGGTAGGCGACGCGGCCGAGCGCGCCGAGCACGAGCAGCAGCGAGAGCCCTGCGCCGGCGCCGAGCAGCAACGCGAGCATCGGCGGCACCGACCGGGTCTGGACCAGCTGGAGCGCGTACCACGCGCTGCCCATGCCGGCATCGGCGCGGGCGCCGAGCGCGAACAGCCCGGCGATCGGTCCGGCGAGTCCCAGCGTCCAGAGGCCGAATGCGCGCAGCGGGGAGAACACGACCCGCCAGGAGGCGACGCACATCCACGCGTGCAGCGCGGGCACGGCGAACAGCACCGAGTACGGGCTGACCGCGAGGGCGAGCACCGTGACGACCACGAGCGCGACGAGCGCGACCACGAGCTCGGGCGTGTCCGGACCCGCCGACACGCGACCGGTGCCCTGGCGACGCTGGCGACGCCAGTCGGGTCCACGCGCGAGCAGCCACGCACCTGCGGTGAGCAGCATCCACATCAACAGCCCGAAGACGCGCACGTCATCGAGCGACCCGGGATTGGGTGGTCGGTCGGCGCTGTCGGGGAAGAGCCCGATCCCGCCGAGCACCCAGAGCGCCGCCACCGATGCGACGCCGGCCAGCATGGCGCGCGCGCAGGTGCCGACGGCAGCCGCGAGGTTCCACCCGGCGCGATGGCGCACGAGCATGTCGACTGCGCCGATCCAGACCGGCACGAGCAGTGCGGCGACGAAGATCTTGAGCGCCCAGCCGCGGTAGACGCGTCGCTCGCTCGAGACCCAGGTCTTGCCGGCGCTCTGGAGCTGGTCGACCTGGTCGAGGGTCCCGACGAGGCGCTGGATCGAGCGCAGGCCCGCCGCAACGCGGGTGGCGTCGGCGTCCTTGGGGTCCCCGCTGGTGCGCAGCTGGTCATCCCCGGCGGTGATCGTCAGGGCGGGGAGCCCGTTGGCGAGCAGCTGGCCATGTTCGCGGAGCGTGATGCCCGAGGCGAGGCGCGACAGCTGCGACAGCGCGCTGCCCACGGATGCCGAACCGCCCTCGGTGGAGACGGCATCCGTCGCTGCCTGCACGAGCCCGAGCGGCGGCGCGTTCGGTCCACTCGGCGCGGCGTCGACGCGCAGCTCGCCACCGGCGCCGAGGCGGTCGAGGCCGATCACGGCGACGACCGCGCCCCGCGAGGCGAGGCGCTTGGCGAGCGCACGCGCTCCGCCACCGTTCAGCGTGGCGCCATCGGTCGACACGAACAGGTACGTGCGGCGCCGGTCGTTGGTGGCCGCGAGCTCGCGCGCGAGTGACAGCAGTGCGAGCTGCCCGGTGGCGTCGCTGCCGCGGCCCTCGGCATCGGCCGTGTCGCGGTGCGCGTGGACGACAACGAGCTCGCGGGTGCGGCCCGCGAGCGTCGCCTCGATGTTCACGAGGTTGACCGAACGGCCCGTCGCCGGATCGATCGTCGTGGCGGGCACCGTCTTGACGTGGAGCTTGGGGATCTCGGCGAACGCCTCGCTCATCCACTGGGCGGAATCGATGCCGGCAGGGGAGCCCGGGCGTCGGTCGGGGAAGCGTGAGGAGAAGTCTCGGGCGTCGTCGAGCAGCGTCGCGGCCTGCTCGTTGGCGAGCGTGGGCGGCAGCGCACCAGCGACCGGCCGCTCAGCGCGGAAACTCGTGGCTAGCAGCAGGAGCAGCGCGAGCACCGGCACGAGCATCGCTCGCCGGTACAGGCGCCATCCCACGAAATCGACGGGTCGGCGGCGGACCATGCAACGACTCTACGCGCATCCGGCGCCGCGGCGGCTCGCTCGTCGGGGATCCGGGCCGGTACGGCCACGGGCGCGGCCGTACGCACCCGCTGCGTTTGACCGCTCTGGGGCGGGGGATCTCTCTGCAGCGTGCCCAAGGACACGTGGCCGCAATTGCACGCTGTTCAATGTGCCGAACCGGTGGTACCTTCGAGACGGAGCCCCCCATGACTCGATCCCGCCTCTCAATCCCCAGCCTTCCCCTGTTCCTGCTCGCCGCCGCGGTCGTCGCGGTGCTCGCATTCGGCGCCACGCGCTGGATCACCGAGTCGCGCGATGCCCTGCCGCCGTTGTCGGTGTCGGGCGATCGCGCAGCAGCCCGACCCGGAGCACTCGACCTGTCGAAGCTGTACGAACAGCGCATCGACACGACCGTCACGATCGCCTCGACGATCAACGGCGAGCCGATGAACGGCGCCGGCGTCGTGGTCGATGCCGAGCGTGGCACCATCGTCACCGCCTCGCACGTCGTGTTCGACTACTACGCCGAGCCCGCTGCGGCGGCGTCGAGCGTCGTCGTGCGGTTCAACCGGGGGGACGAGGTGGCCGCCAAGGTCGAGGCCCTCGACCAGTTCAACGACCTGGCGATCCTCACGATCGATCCGTCCGAGCTCTCCCGCCCGCTCGTCGCTGCACCGATCGCGGCCGATTCGGACACCGTCCTGGTCGGCGCGGAGGTCGCCGCCATCGGTGCGCCCTTCGGCTTCGAGTGGTCGCTCACGCCCGGCCACGTCAACGCCACGCACCGGGTCGTCGAGTCGCGGATCAATAAGGGCTACCAGAT
>JAOPYU010000273.1 GCA_025964455.1 Thermoleophilia bacterium
CGTGGGCCGGTTGGCGTATCGGCATCCGGTCGTGGACCTGAAGCTCCAGATCAGGCGCACCATCGTGCAAGCGCCGAACGAGCTCCTCTGCACGAGCCCGCGTGCGGTTCCACACGTCGATGCGCGCGCACCCGGCATCGGCACAGGCCAGTGCGAGTTCCGTGGCGACCCCGCCTGCTCCGATCAGCACGACATGGGCGCCCTCCAGCGACACGCCGCGGTCGGCGATGGCGCCCAGCACGGCGATGCCGTCGGTCGCTTCCGCCCGGATCGTGCCGTCCTCCTCCACGACCAGCGTGTTGGCGACTCCCGAGCGCTCGACGCGGGGGCTGCGGACATGGGCGACCTCGGCGGCGAGCCGCTTGAACGGCATCGTCACGTTGCAGCCACGGAAGCCGAGCCGCGGAAGCCCGCGCAGGGCCTTGGCCGCAGAGCGTTCGCGCAGCGCGAGCGGCACGTAGTGCGCGTCGAGGCCGAGGGACTCGAATGCTGCCTGCATCATGCGGGGCGACAGCGAGTTGGCCACGGCGGTGGCGGTCCCGGCGACGCCGAGGACCACGGGCTGGACGAGATCGCTTGTCGAGGTGGCAGGCACGAGCGCCCCATCGGCACGAACCTGCACACGATCAAGTTCGGAGTTCGGACGGCCGATGGTCTCCTGCAATGCCTGCATGCACGTCGCACACGCATGAACGCCCGCGCCCCCGTGCGCGATGCGCGAGCCCGCGCCTGGTGGCTGCGTCGATCCTCGTGGCTGCGGTGCTCGGGGCGGGCGGCGCACATGGCGCCACGTCCTCGACGGTCGTCAGCGCCGACGTGCCGAGCGCGACGAGCCTGTCGACGCTCGGCTGCCCGCCCAACTCGGCTGGCGTCACGGACTTCGGCATCGTGGTTCCAGGGACGGTCACCCAGACGACCGCGGACTGCACGGTCACGTTCGGCTCCAGCAACGACACGGCATCGCTGCGTGTGACGCAGGCCGACGGCACCGGAAGCGCGATGTCGCACCCCACCGACGCCTGGACCCGCCACACCGGCAGCTCCACGCGTTTCTCGGGCGTCGATTCCTCGGGCAGCACCGTGTGGATCCTGGGAACCACCGGGGTCGGCGTACGGCGGAGCCAGGATTCCGGCGCGACCTGGGGAGCAGCGCAGACCTTGTCGGGCGCTGCGAATACCACGGCGATCTCGGTGCCGTCCACCTCGGTCGCCTGGGCCTCCGGGGACGGTACCGGCTCGGTCTGGCGAACGATCGACGGCAACGTCGGAACGCCGACATGGAACCAGACGACGCAGCCCAGCGGCATCGCGGTACGCGGGATCATCGCAACCGGCGCCAACACCGCGTGGGTCGTGGGCGATGCCGGCGCCATCCGCCGGACGACCGACGGCGGCGCTACGGCGTGGACGTCGCAGACGTGGACCGATGCAGCAGGCGGCCCGGGACCCGCGGTCACGAACCTGACCGGCATCGATGCCAGCGACGCCGACAGCTTCGTCGCGTTCGGTTCGGGCGGACGCGTGCTCGCGACCACCGATGCCGGGGTCAACTGGCGCGACATCTCGATCGGATCGTCACCGTCCATCATTGATGTGGCGATCATCTCGGACAACGTCATGGTGGCGGTGGGCTACAGCGGCCAGATCTTCCAGACGTCCAATGCCACGAATGCGACGCCGACGTGGACGCTGAGATCCACCGGCATCGATTCAGCACTGGAAGCTGTCGAGGTGATGGACGCCACGAACGTGGTCGCGGTCGGCCACGACGGCGCCGTCGTGCGCTCGAGTGACGCGGGCGTCTCGTGGACCGCCGACGACGCCGATTCGTCGTTCATGCTGGCTGACGTCACCGCGGTCTCCGCTTCCACGCTCGTCGCAGTCGGTTCGGGGCAGAACGCGAAGCGCAGCACCAATTCGGGAGCGGCGTGGACGTACGTCATCGATGGCGCCAACCACTACAACGACGTGTCGATGACCACTGAGGGCGTCGGCTGGCGCGTCGGCTCCGACGGTGTCATCGAGAAGACCGCCAACGGCGGAATTGCTTGGACGGCCCAGACATCCGGCACGACTGCGGACCTCTTCGGCGTCTATGCGTGGTCCTCGCTCCGAGCCGCCGCGGTGGGCCGATGGGGCACCGTGATGACGACGTCGAACGGCGGTGCGACCTGGAGCGCCCGGGCATCGGGCGTTACGACGATCCTCGACGAAGTCGACGGCGTCGACACCGGTTCCGGTTGGGCCGTCGGACCGAACGGAACGATCCTGCGCACCTCCGACTACGGTGTCTCGTGGACGACCCAGCAGACAGCGTCGGGAGTCATCCTCCACGACGTGTTCGCGATCTCCGGGACCACGGCGATCACTACCGGCGCTTCCGGGGCTGCGTACCGCACAAGCGACGGGGTCGCGTGGTCGAACGTCGTGCTGCCGTCGGGCACGTCAGCCGTTCAGGCCCTGACCGGCGATCGGCGCAGCGGGACTGCCTTCTTGGTCGCGGCGACGAACGTGTATCGGTCCGTCGACAACGGTGCGACGTGGCAGCTCCGAGGCGTGTTTGGGACCACACCCAGTGCCCTTGAAGCCGCGAGCGACACGCGCCTCATCATCGGCCAGTCAGGCAGTTCGAGCTACCTCTCCACCGACGCCGGAGCGACATGGAGCGCGATGAGCTCGGGCGCGACCTCCACGCACTGGGTGTACGCCATCGACTCGGTGGACCGAACGACCGCTGTCGTGGTCGGTGACGGCGCGCTGAGTGGCACCACTGGTAGCTCCTCGGACATCGACAACTACGTCCAGAACACGAGCGACTGGGTGGCGGACGGCACCGAGGCGTTCGGCATGTGCCTGCGTGCGACGACCGCGACGCCGACGTGGACGCCGAACGCGACGTGTGACCAGACTGCCGACGGCCCACACTGGAAGGGCGTGCCGGTCCTCACCGATCCGACGGCGGAAGTGGCCCGCACCGCGCTGAACGACGGCGTGCGGTCAGCGAGCTTCCGCTTCGGGCTGCGGCTGTCGCCCTCGGAGCCGCCGGGCGAGCTGTCCGCCGGCATCCTCTTCCTGGTGATCGCGCCCGCGATCTGACTGATCCGTCAGGATCGCGGCATGCACCTCGCCCCGATCACGCACGTCACCTCCCCCGCCTCCGGTTGGATCGGCGGTGTCCTGACCTTCTCCGGGCGAAGCGGCACCGTACGGACCTGGCTCCGGCTGGAGGACGTAATCGGCCGCACGGCCGGCTACGACACCGTGCGCGGCGCTCGCATCGCAGCGGAGCGACTGACACGAGGCGCAGCGCAACGAGCCGCCGCCATCGCCCAGGACGCCGACGGCAGGTACCGCGTGTACGGCGCAGCCATCGACGCGCTCGATGGCGCCTCGGACGTGCCGCTGCACTTCGAGGCGAGCCGCCCGAAGACGGCGACCGGCGCGATCCTCGACTCCTGGATCTTCGTGCCCGCCGACGGGCTGGTCGAGGTCCGCGACGGCGCGAAGCTGCTGCTGCCCTACATGGGCGCCTGACACCGCGCAGCCCGCGGCCGGATCCACGCGAGCGCGAACGTCGTCGCGCGAGCATGATTTCTTGATCCCTGTGCACAACATCGTGCGCGAGGCGCGGAAGTGTCAGGAGGTGCGCGCGATTTCGTGCGCCCGTGTCAAGAAATCGTGCGCTGGGCGGGACGAGGCGCGGCCATCGAGCCGAGGCGGGTCCGGCGGAACGAAGCGGTTCGTCAGCCCTGCTGGAAGGGGTGGTTGAGGAACTCGTCGTAGCTTGCGGTGAAGAAGTGGGAGCCGGAGCCGTCGGGGTTGGCGACGTAGTAGCGGATGTCGTTCTTGATGTCCGCCGCGTTCGGTGCGGCGGCCGCCTCGAGCGATGACTTGCTCGGCGCCGCGATCGGGGTCGGCGGCAGCCCGCCGACCTTGCGCAGGTTGTAGGGGCTGTCCAGCTCGAGCTGGCTCTGCTTGAGCTCGGTCTCCCAGAACTCCTTGGAGCCTGTCTCGTAGACGCTGTACTGGTTGCTGGCGTCGATGCCGAGCGGCTCGCCGCCCTTGAGGCGGTTCCAGATCACCGCGGCGACACGCGGCCGCTCCTTAGCCAGGCGCGCCTCGCGCTCGATGAGCGAGGCGATGATCACCACGTCGTAGGGCGTCAGCTGCGCCTTGGTGGCGCGCGCGAGGTCCAGCTCGGCGAAGTTCGCGTCGAACGCCTCGCGCTGCTTGGCGATGAAGTCCTCCGCGGTCGCCGCATGGCGCAGCTCGTAGGTGGCCGGGAACAGGAAGCCCTCGATGGCGTAGCCGGTGGGCGTGCGTGCATCGGCCGGCGCCTTGGCCGTCGCCGGCGGACGCTGCGCCTTCGCGGCCTTCAGGTATTCCGCACCGGTGAAGGCCGGCAGCACCTTCCCGCCGACACGCTGCGCCTCGGTGCGCAGCTCGTCGATCTTGGCCGCGGTCTCCTCCAGACGCTGGCCCTCGACCACGGTGAGGTCGAAGGTCGGCGCCGCCGCGGGGCCCTTCTCGAGCTTGGCCACGATCGAGTCGTAGGAGGCGCCGGCCTTGATCGTGTAGCTGCCGGACCGGAAGTCAGCGCCGTCGCCGTTGAGCTTGAGCCGCGCACGGAAGACGGTCTCGCGTTCGATCACGCCTTTCTCGGCGAGCACGTGCGCGATGTCGTCGCTCGTCGCACCCGACGGGATCACGACCTTCACGGGCGTGCCCCGCTCGATGCCGGAATCGTTGCCATTGGAGAAGCTGAGTGCCACGTAGGCGAGTCCGCCGATGAGCACGAGCGCTGCGATGAGCAGCACCAGGCTGACGAGGCGGCGCAGGATGCCAGGTCGGCGTGGCGGAAGCGGCGCCGATCCGAGGGGCTGCTGCGGGAGCGGCGCATCGAGGCGACGGCTGCCGATCGGGCGAAAATCTCCGGGGGGCTGGGAGCTCATCGTCGGGACATCATACGCATCACGCCCCGCGAGCAAGCGCCCGCGGCGCTTCTTGAGGACCTCCGCCTCCGCGAAGCTGGAGCCCCAGTCCATGCGCTCGGGCCCACGATGTCGTCCTCCGAACCAGCTCATCTCGTCCATGCCTCCATCCAGCTCTGCAGCAGGTGGCTGGCCGCCAGCGAATCGCGCGAGGCGACGCTGCCGGTGGCTGCCACCGTCCGATCGGCGAGCTTCGAGGTGAACCGCTCGTCGTGCAGGTCGACCGGGACGTCGAGCAGCTGGCGCAGACGCGCCGCGAAGGAGCGGCACCGCGCCGTCTGCGGGGTCTCGTCCCCACCCAGGCCGACCGGCAGCCCCACGACGATGCGCGTCACCTCGAGCGACGCGACCAGGGCGACGAGGCTAGCGATCCCGTCGGACGAATTGGCCTTGAGGATCGGCTCCATCGGACGCACGATCGTCCCCGTGGGGTCGCTGATCGCCACGCCGGTGCGTGCCTTGCCATAGTCGAGCGCCAGCACGCTGCCGAGCTCGATGGGTGGGTGGCCGTCCATGGTCCTGGCGCTGCCGCTCAGGCCAGGCCGACCACGGCGTCGCGTCCCGCCGCGAGCGCCTCGTCGAGCTTGGATGCGTCCTTGCCGCCCGCACGCGCCATGTTCGGACGTCCGCCGCCACCGCCGCCGACGATGCCGGCGACCGCCTTGACGATCTCGCCCGCGTGCGCGCCCTGCTTGACCGCACCCTCGGCGGCGCTCACGAGCAGGGACACCTTGCCGGCTCCACCCTCGGCGCTGCCGAGGATGACCACGGCGCCCGAGCCGAGCTTGCCCTTGAGGCGGTCGGCCAGGTCGAGCAGCTCGTCCCCGCCGAGCGAATCGTCGCGGTAGGCCACGACCGAGAACGGGCCGGTGTCCACGCGGGCAGCCATCGCCGCGTCGAGCGCGCCACCGCTCCGCAACGCCGACAGCTCCTTCTCGAGCCGGCGATTGGCGGCCTGCAGCTCCCCCACGCGCTCTGGCAGCCGGTCGAATTCGATGCCGAGCGTACGGGCCGCGAGGTCGGCGGCGTCGGCACGATCGCGCAGCCAACGCACGGCACCCTCGCCCGTGAGCGCCTCGACGCGGCGCGTGTTGGAGCCGACGCTCGATTCGCCGAGGATGAGCACCGGACCGATCTGGCCGGTGTTGCTCACGTGCGTGCCGCCGCACAGCTCGAGCGACCACGAGCCGTCACCGACCGACACCATCCGCACCACGTCGCCGTACTTCTCACCGAAGAGCATGGTGGCGCCACGCTCGCGCGCGGTCTCGATGTCGACCTCCTCCCACGTCACCGGCTCGGCCGCGGCGACGTGGTCGTTGGCGATGCGCTCGACGCGTGCGAGCTCGTCGGCCGCCACGCCGCTCGTGTGCGAGAAGTCGAAGCGGAGCCGGCCCGGCTCGACGAGCGAGCCGGCCTGCCGCACGTGGTCACCGAGCACGTCGCGCAGCGCCGCATGCAACAGGTGCGTGGCCGTGTGGTTGCCCTGCGTCGGCAGCCGGTGCGCGGCGTCGACGGTGGCCGTGACTGCTTCGCCGGCAGCCAGCGTGCCGTCGAGCGTCGCGACGATCACCTGGTCACCGTCGAAGCGCATCACCGATTCGATGACCGCGATGCCGCTGGGCCCGACGATCCTGCCTGCGTCGGCGACCTGGCCGCCCCCCTCGGCGTAGAAGGGCGTGCGTTCGAGCTTGAGCAACACACGTCGGCCGGCCTCGTCGCCGGTGATCGGCTCGAGCGCCGTGACGGTGGTCGCCAGCTCGAGATC
>JAOPYU010000324.1 GCA_025964455.1 Thermoleophilia bacterium
TGCACGTGCCGACCGGCGTCGGCTCCCTCGCCGCGGCGGCGGTCCGGCACGCGGCGGCCCACGGCGCGGCCGTCGTCGCGGTGGAGCCCGATGTCGCGGCCTGCCTCACCGCCTCGCTCGCCGCGGGCGTGCCGACCGCGGTACCCACCCCCGGCACGACGATGGCGGGGCTCGACTGCGCAGAGGTGTCCGGGGCCGCCTGGCCCGACCTGCGCGCGGGGATCGCCGGGACGACCACGGTCGCCGACGCGGACACCCACGCGGCGATGGCGGAGCTCCACGCGCGGGGCATCGCCGTCGGCGAGTGCGGAGCAGCGGCGCTCGCGGCGCTGCACCGCCTCGTGGCCGAGCCGGAGGCGCGGCCGCTGCGTGAGGCCCTCGGGCTCGGCCCCGCCTCGCGCGTGCTGCTCGTCGCGACCGAGGGCGTGACGCACCCGGGGTAGGGCCGGGCGGGGGAGGGAGCTCCCCACCGAACGATGCACCCGCACGCACGATGCACCCGCACGCACGTTTCGGGGAGGCTTCCGGGCATGCGCCGCACGACGTTCGAGCCCGAGCACCAGTCCTTCCGCGAGAGCGTCCGCCGCTTCTTCGCCGAGGAGGTCGTCCCGCACCACGAGGAGTGGGAGGCGGCCGGCATCGTCCCGCGCGAGCTCTTCACGAAGGCCGCGGGGATCGGGATGCTCGCGATGGCCGTCCCCGAGGAGCACGGCGGCGCGGGCCTCGCGGACTTCCGCTTCAACCAGGTGATCATCGAGGAGGCCGCGTACGCCGGGACCGCGGGGGCCGGCCTCGCGATCACCCTCCACAACGACATCTGCCTGCCGTACTTCCTCGAGTACTGCACCGCCGAGCAGCGGGAGCGCTGGCTGCCCGGGATCGCGGACGGGACGCTGATCACGGCACTCGCGCTGACCGAGCCCGGCATCGGCTCGGACCTCGCGTCGATGACCACGAGCGCCGTCCGCGACGGCGAGGACTGGGTCGTCAACGGCGCGAAGACGTTCATCACGAACGGGATCAACGCCGACCTGGTCATCACCGCGGTGAAGACCGACCCGACGCAGAAGCACCGCGGGATCTCGCTCGTGGTCCTCGAGCGCGGGATGCCGGGCTTCGAGCGCGGCCGCAACCTCGACAAGGTCGGCATGCACTCCCAGGACACCGCGGAGCTCTTCTTCTCCGACGTCCGCGTCCCGGCCGCGAACCTCCTCGGGGTCGAGGGCGAGGGCTTCCGGTCCATGACCCGCAACCTCGCCCAGGAGCGGCTGAGCATCGCCATCGCCGGGGTCGCCGCCGCGGAGGCGGCGCTGGGCTGGACGCTCCGGTACGTGAAGGAGCGCACGGCGTTCGGGCAGCCCATCGGCGCGTTCCAGAACTCGCGCTTCGCCCTGGCGGAGATGAAGACGGAGATCGAGCTGGCGACGACGTACTGCGACCAGGCCGTCCTCGCGCTCAACCGCGACGATCTCGCGCCCGAGGACGCGGCGATGGCGAAGTGGTGGAGCACGGAGATGCAGGGGCGCGTCGTCGACCGCTGCCTGCAGCTCCACGGGGGCTACGGCTACATGAACGAGTACCCGATCGCCCGGGCGTTCGCCGACGCGCGGATCACACGGATCTACGGTGGGACGACCGAGATCATGAAGGAGATCGTCGGCCGGTCGCTGGGGGTCTAGGGCAGCCAGGCGGCCGGTAGCGCCGCGGGGATCGGCGGGTACTCCGGCTGCACGCGGCGGGCGAGGCGCTCCGCCGGGCGCCGGGCGACGAGGCGCCCCACGTCCTCGAAGGCCAGCAGCATCCGGACGGACGTCCCCACCTGGAAGTCCGCGGCGTTCAGCTCCGCGCCGTCGAGCACGCCCGTCGCGACGAGCCGGTCGACCTCGTCGAGCAGGGCGGGCAGCGCGCGGAGGTCCGCCTGCACCTGCTCCGGGCTCGCTCCCGCCTGCCGGACGAAGAGTGGGACGACGGGGGCGAGCAGGGCGCCGACGAGCGCCGGGGCCGGGAACGGCGAGGCGACGTCCGCGAACCACCGGCGCTGCGCCGCCGAGTCGGCGAGTCCGCGGCGGATGAGCCGGCGCGGGACGGGCTGCAGCACCTCCTCGCCCCACCGCTCCGCGGCCGCCACGGCCGCGCGGGCGGCGGGCTCCGCCGGATACAGCGAGGGCTCGGGCACCGCGGCCTCGAGCGCCGCCGCGATCGCGAGCGTGCCCTGGACGCGCCGGCCGTCCGCGAGCCGCAGCGCCGGGACCGTCGGCCCGGGGAAGCCGAGCGCGCGCAGCGCGAGCGGGTGCGCGCCGCCGACGAGTTCGACGACGCGGTGCTCCATGCCCTTGTGGACGAGCATCCCGCGTGCGGCGAGCGTGGGATGGGAGAGGCGGATGGAGTAGAGACGAGCGGGCACGCCGCCGACGCTACCCGGGCGCATCTCGCCCGTCGCGCGACCGGGGAGCCTGAGCGCTCAGCCGAAGGCGGTCGTGGCTTCCAGGCGCCGCACGAGCTCGGCCTCGACGTCGTCGAGCTCCACGTCCGCGACGTCGTCCGCGGCGCCGGCGGTCGCCGGATCCCACGGGCGCCCGAGCGCGGCGTAGACCGGCAGGAGCACCCCCCGGAGCGCGTCGCCGCCGTGGACGGCGACGAACGCCGTGACGAGCGACGCGCCACGCACGGAGCGCTGCGCCACCCCCGCGACCTTCACCCCCTCGGCGTGCACGCTGAAGCGCCCGGGGCAGTACTCCCCCGGGAGCTCGCCCTCGGCGGCGGGGACGCGCAGGGTCCGGAGCGCCTGCACGATGAGCCCCGTGAGCGCCGCGAAGCGCTGCTCGGTCCCCTGCACGATGTCGTGCTGCGGGACGATGACCTCCACCACGAGCGAGCCCGTGTCGTACGCCGCCGCCTGCCCGCCGCCGAGCCGGCGGACCGGGGTGAACCCCAGCCGCACGGCCGCCGCCGCCGCCTCCGCGTAGCCCGGACGCAGCTCGTCGAGCTTCCCGAACGAGAGCGTGGGCCCGGGCCGGAACACGCGCGCGACCGGGCGAGGCACACCCGCCGCCACGGCCTCGAGCAGCTCCGCGGAGAGCTCCATGTCGCGGGCGGGGGCGTCGGGGTGGGCGGCGGTGAGGACGAGCACGAGCGAGGACCACGCTATGCCCGCGGCCGGAGCCACCTTGCGAGAACCCGCACGTCAACCGTGCGCCGTCCACCCATCCGCCACCTGCGGTCCCCGGGGGACGCTCCGACGGTCCATAAAGCCACCGGAGGTGTGTGTCATGAGTCGGCCCCGCGGAGTACGTGCAGGAACAGGTCCCGAACCGGTCCGGAGGACGTTCCGGACCTTGCGCTGGGGGGAGGCGCGTCCCTCGAGTGCGCAGCTCGCGGCGCTGTTCACCGCACTCCTCTGCGCGGCGTTCCTCGCCGTCGACCTGCGGACGTCATCGGCGGCCCCCGCACCGGCAGGGCAGGGGTTCGTGCTGAACGCGGGCGACATGAGGTTCATCCTCAAGCAGATCAAGATCGCCGAGAACCACGCCACGCGCGAAGGTCCGGACGGCCAGCCCGTCGCCGGCGCGCCGCTCGTCGGTTCAGGTCCGAACCAGATCGCCAACCCGCTGCTCCCGTACGGCCTGCGGACCGTCGACGGCTCGGAGAACAACCTCCAGCCCGGCCAGGGCGGTCACGGCGCGGCGAACAAGCCGTTCCCGCGGCTGGCCGCACCCTCCTTCATGACCGCGGAGGACTCGAACATCCCCGGGATGGGGCCCGTCGGTCCTCCCGGCGGCACGACGTACGCGCAGAAGGCGGGCAGCGTCGTCGACTCGCGTCCACGAACGGTCAGCAACCTCATCGTCGACCAGACCGAGTCGAACCCCGCGGCGGTCAAGGCCGCGGGCCGGCCCAACCGGACATTCCTCGGTCAACCCGCCATCCCGTGCTCGGCGCCGAACGCGCCGCCGGCCGGGACGTGCATCCCCAAGGGCCAGACCCTGCCGATCCCGAACGTGACGACGGACGTCGGCCTCTCGCCGCCGTTCAACTCGTGGTTCACGATCTTCGGCCAGTTCTTCGACCACGGCATCGACTCCACGACGAAGAGCGGCGGCACCGTCTTCGTCCCGCTCAAGGACGACGACCCGCTGATCGCAGGCCCGGACGGCCAGCGCGGCACGAGCGACGACCTTCCCGTGCGGCAGCGCTTCATGGTCCTGACACGCGCGAAGAACCAGCCCGGGCCGGACGGCCGGCTCGGCACCCCGGACGACATCCAGAACGCGACGAACACGGACTCCTCCTGGGTCGACCAGAGCCAGACGTACGCCTCGCATCCCGCGCACCACGTCTTCCTGCGCGAGTACGCGATGGTCGGGGGCAAGCCGGTCGCGACCGGCGGGCTCATCGAGGGTGACAAGGGCGGCATGGCCCCGTGGGCGAAGGTCAAGGCCGAGGCCGCGAGCAAGCTCGGCATCCGGCTCGTCGACGCGGACGCCCTCGACGTCCCGATGCTGGCGACCGACCAGTACGGCCGGTTCCTCCGCGGCACGAACGGGCTGCCGCAGATCGCCACCGCGAGCGGGCTCGTCCAGGGCAACCTCACGACCCCGGTCCGCGCTCCGGCCGACGCCCAGCGCACCGGTGTCGCGTTCCTCGACGACATCGCGCACCACGCGGTGCCGAAGGCGGGGCTCACCGCCGACGGTGACACCGCCGTGACGGACGTCAACGCCCAGCAGCCCGCGGGGACCTACGACGACGAGATGCTCGACGCGCACTTCATCGCCGGTGACGGCCGCGTCAACGAGAACATCGCGCTGACCGCGGTCCACCAGGTGTTCCACTCCGAGCACAACCGGCTCGTGGCCTACATGAAGCAGCTCATCGTCGACAACGACATCGACGTCGCCGAGTGGAAGTCCGCCGCCGGCGCCGACGGGTGGAACGGGGAGCGGCTCTTCCAGGCCGCGCGCTTCGTGACGGAGATGGAGTACCAGCACCTCGTCTTCGAGGAGTTCGGACGCAAGATCTCCCCGGCCATCCCGGCCTTCAACCCGGCGACGCAGTCGCAGACCGACCTCGACCCGGCGGTCAAGGCGGAGTTCGCCCACGCGGTCTACCGCTTCGGGCACTCCATGCTCACCGACACGGTCGCACGGACGAACGACGACGGGACGAAGAACGACATACCGCTGCTGGACGCGTTCCTGAGCCCGCAGGCCTACACGGACGGCGGCAACGGGCGGGTGCTCTCGCCCGAGAGCGCGGCCGGCTCCATTGCCATGGGCATGGCGGACCAGGTCGGCAACGAGCTCGACGAGTTCGTCAGCGACACCCTCCGCAACAACCTGCTCGGCCTCCCGCTCGACCTGGCGGCACTGAACATGACGCGCGCGCGGGAGACGGGCGTCCCGTCGTTGAACGCGTTCCGGCGTGACGTCCACCGGAAGTCCGGGGACGGGGCGCTGAAGCCCTACACGGATTGGGTCGACTACGGGCTGTCGATCAGGCACCGGGACTCCCTGGTGAACTTCATGGCCGCCTACGGCAGGCACCCGACCATCACGGCAGCGACGACGCTCGCGGGCAAGCGTGCCGCCGCGAAGGCGATCTACGACAACGACCCGGCGGCCGCCCCGGCGCCCCCCGGGGACGCCGAGGCGTTCATGAACAGCACGGGCACCTGGGCGGACGTCGGCGGCAAGTCCGTGACGGGTCTCGACGACGTCGACCTCTGGGTCGGCGGTCTCGCCGAGACGCAGAACCTGTTCGGCGGCCTGCTCGGCTCGACGTTCAACTACGTGTTCGAGCAGCAGCTGACCGACCTGCAGAACGGCGACCGGTTCTACTACCTGACGCGAACGCCGGGTCTCAACCTGCGCAACCAGCTCGAGGGCAACTCGTTCGCCGAGCTCGTGCAGCGCAACACCGATGCGCACGGGCTCAAGGCCGACGTGTTCAGTACGGCCGACTGCGAGTTCGACATCGCGCACCTGCAGGGGACGACACCCGGACCGATCACCGACGACCCGACCAGCGAGTGCAACGAGCACGACCTGCTCCTGCGCATGGCCGACGGCACGATCCGCTACCGGCAGTCGAACTCGGTCGACCCGGGCGGGCTCAACGCCCAGAGCACCTACGAAGGCACCGCAGGCGCCGACCGTGTCTGGGGCGGCGTCGACAACGACACGTTCTGGGGCAACCTGGGCGACGATCGCATCGAGGGCAACGACGGCTCTGACAACGCGCTCGGCGGCGAGGGTGATGACATCATCACCGACTCGGCGGGCGACGACGTGCTCAAGGGTGGTCCGGGCAACGACGCCATCGATGCGGGGCCGGGTCTCGACCTGCTCATGCCGGGCGTGGGCGACGACTTCACCGACGGCGGCCTGAACAGCAACGAGACGTTCGCGGGCCCCGGCGACGACCTGATGCTGGGCGGCGAGGGCATCGACGGCATGTTCGGTGACAGCGGCGACGACTGGCTCGACGGCGGTCGTGGTGGTGACGAGTTCGAGGGCGATGCCGGCAACAACTTCTTCACCGATGACGACGAGCCCGGCAGCGACGTGCTCGTGAGTGGTGGCGGCGAGTCGAACTACGACGCCGAGGGCGGCGACGACATCATGTTCGACACCGCCGACCACGACCGCAACGCGGGTGCCATGGGCTACGACTGGGTCGTGCACAAGGGGTCGGCCTCCCCGGCCGACTCGGACATGGACCTGGCGATCGCGGTCCTGCCGCAGCCGCAGGTCGTCGTGCGCGACCGGTTCTCCGAGGTGGAGGGTCTGTCAGGCTGGAAGCTCAACGACGTGCTGCGTGGCAACGGCCGCGCTGCCGAGGTCGCGCTCCCTGCCGATCGGAACGACCTGAAGCCGGCGGGCATCGCGCAGATCGCCGGCCTGCCGGGGGTCCTCAACCCCGGTGTGACGACGCTGCGGGGTGACCAGAACATCATCCTGGGTGGCGTCGGCAGCGACACCATCGAGGGTCGGGAGGGCGACGACTTCATCGACGGTGACAAGTGGCTCGATGCGCAGCTGCGGGTGCCGAACCTGACCACGGCCTCGACGACCGACACGATCCTGGTCGACAACCTCAGCGACGTGCGCGACGACCTCATGGCAGGGCGGATGAACCCCGGCCAGGCGGACATCGTGCGCTCGGTCAAGACGCCGACGATCGCCGAGACGCAGAACGACACCGACACGGCGGTGTTCTCCGGACCGCGTGCTGACTACGACATCACGCCGAACTTCAACACGACGCTGATGACGGTGACGCATGCCCGGGGCGCGGCGACGGATGGCACGGACGTGCTGCGCGGGATCGAGACCGTGCAGTTCTCCGACCAGTCGCTCAGCATCCGGCCGCTCGCGGTGTTCGGACCACCACTGACCTTCGCGGGGCAGCCGGTGAACACCAACAGCGCGACGCAGCCGGTGCAGCTGTCCAACAGCGGCAACCAGCTGCTGGTCATCTCGAGCATCGCGCTCGCTGGGGCGAACGCCGGTGACTTCCAGATCGTCAGCAGCACATGTGGTGCGTCGCTGGCGCCGGGAGCGAGCTGCACGGTGAACGTCCGGTTCCGACCGACGGCGAGCGGTGCGCGGGCAGCGGTGCTGCGCGCGACCGACAACTCGGGCGGCACGGCGGGAGCGACGCAGGAGGTGGCGCTCTCGGGCACCGGCATCGTGCCGAACCAGCCGGCGACGGGCGCTCCGACGCTGAGTGACACCACGCCGCAGACGGGCCAGGTGCTCACGGCCAACACGGGTGGCATCGCCGACGGCAACGGGCTGGGGACGTTCAGCTTCCAGTGGCAGCGGACGAACCAGGCCGGTAATGCCGGGACGTTCGCCAACATCGCGGGAGCGACGAACGCGACGTTCCAGGTGCCGGGTGGAGCAGACCCGGTGGGTCGGCGCTACCGGGTGGTGGTGACGTTCACGGACGGCGACGGCTTCCCGGAGTCGCTGACGTCAGCAGCCTCCGCTCGGACGACGCCGGCGCCGAACCAGCCAGCGACGGGAGTGCCGACGCTGAGTGACACGACGCCGCAGCCGAACCAGGTGCTCACGGCGAACACGAGCGGCATCGCCGACGGCAACGGCCTCGGGACGTTCACGTTCCGGTGGCAGCAGACGAACGCAGCCGGCAACGTCGGCACGTTCGCCAACATCGGCGGAGCCGCAGGGGCGGGATCGTCCTTCACGGTGCCGGCTGCTGCGAACTCCGCGGGACGTCGCTACCGGGTGGTCGTGTCGTTCGTCGACGCGGCCGGGTTCCCCGAGCAGCGGGTGTCGGCGGCATCGGCACGGACGACCAACGGGCCGAACGTGCTCGCACTGCAGGCGACCAACGTGCAGGCGACCACGCAGGCACCGCTGACCGTGGCGGCGACGGTGCCGGCTGGAGCGCGGCTCGCGCAGATCTCCGTGGTCGCTCAGCCATCGGGGACTGCGGCGGAGGCACCGGCGAAGGGCGCGAAGGTGCACGGTCGGCTGATCGGATCGGTGCTGCGCACGACGCCGAAGGGCAAGCGCTACTCGTTCCGGCTGACGGAAGGCAAGCTCAGGTCCCTGCGTCCCGGGCGCTACCTGCTCTCGCTCCGGGTCGGCGCTGATCGTTCCCACCTCGGTCCCGCGACGACGCGCAGCGTCGTCGTGAAGGCTGGGAAGGGGACCGGCGCGCGAGGTCGCGGGTGACCCCCCCGATGCTCGCAGCGCACCGCGCGCCGCTGGCGTGGCTGCAGCCCTACGTGGTGGTCCTCACCGCGTGGGGCTGCAGCCTCGGCCTCCTGGTCGTGATCGGCGGCGTGGTGCACGGCGCGAAGGCCGGTGCGGGAGCGCCGGGGCGGTCAGCCTCGGTGCCCCCAGCACACGCGGCCCATGCGGTCGACGCGGCCGCGGGTGAGCGGGAGCTGCCCGTCCGGTTCGGCTCGATCGTGGTGGCACCGCCGACGTTCGTGCGAGGCACCACGGCGAAGGCCCTGGCGGGGAGCACGCACGGGATCAACGGCTACGTGCCGCCCGATCACCAGCTCGTGCAGGTTCCGGTGCGGCTCCGCAACCACCTCAGACGCCAGGTGCGGTTCGACCCGAGGTGGTTCCGGCTCGTCGGCGCGAAGGTCATGCCGGCAGTCTCGAGCACGCTCGTGCCCGGTGACCTGTTGCCCGGCTCGTCGATCGAGGGCGCGGTCGCGTTCCTCGCGCCACGCGACGGACGCCCGCTGCAGCTCGTCTTCCACGAGCCCGGACACCCGGCGCAGCGGCTGCCGCTCGGCTCGAGCGGCGCGAAGTACCAGCCCGCTCCCGGCGACGTCAGCCAGCACCACGCGGCGCACTGATCCTGACTGCCCAGTTCACCACCATCGAGAAGGCGACTGACATGCACCCCCACGCACCGAACGCACGGACATCCCGCTCGCGCCGGCACCACATCCCGGCCGCGGCGACGACGCTCGCGCTCGTCGGTGCCGGCATGCCGTTCGAGCAGTGGCTCCACGGCGTCGCCAGTGGCCACGGGCACGACGAGGCGATCGGTCCGGTACAGCACGCGCTGCGCGACGGAGCTGCCGTCCTGCCTGCGATGTTCGTGGCGGTGCTGCTGGCGCTCGCACTGTGCCGCCGCATGCTGGGGGTGCGCGAGTTCAGCGAGGTCGCTCGTGCGACCGCGGTGTTCGCGCCCGTCGTCGGGCTCACGGGCGCGGTCGCATTCGGTCTCGGAGTCCCGGCCCACGCGTGGCTCTTCGAGGGCCCGGGTGCACTGGCGCGGGGCGGCGACGTGGGTGCCTGGCTCGGCCACGCGCGTGACGACGGGGCGGCTGCGCTGGTGGCGACGCTGCCGGCGGCGACGCTCGTCTCGCTGGCGATGCGCAGTCGCGCCCGCATGCGGTCGGTGACGAGCTGGATGGGAGCGCGTCGGCGCCGATGGGTGCTCGCGAGCGTCGCGACGACGTCCGCCGTGGTGCCCGCGCTCGCGCTGACGCTGCTGACCGGACCAGCTGCGGCCGATCTGGCCGACGGGCCGTGCCCGGCTGGTGCGCCTGTCCGTCACTACGCGGTGGCGGCGCTCGACGTCGACATCACGCTCAACCGCTTCGGCGATCACGATCCCAAGGGGCACATGTATGCGCTCCAGGAGCGGGTCGCGGACGTGCGCGCCCAGGAGGCGTCGAAGCAGGTGTCGATCGGCCTCGGTGACGACGCGATCCAGCCACTCGTCGTACGTGCCGCCATGGGGGAGTGCGTCGACATCGACTTCCGCAACGACGCGAACGCACCGTACGGCCTGCACATCGACGGGCTCGCGTTCACCGCCGGCTCCGGCGGCGATCCGGTCGGCGCGAACGCCGAGACGACCGTTGCGCCCGGCGGCACGCGCACCTTCCGGTACTTCGTGCCCGTCGAGCCGACCATGGAGGGCGCCCACTACATGCGCCCCGGGCCTGGCCGTCGCGCTGCCGTCAGCCACGGGCTGTTCGGTGCGCTCGTCGTGGAGCCCGAGGGCTCGAGCTGGAAGAACGCGCGCACCGGCGGTCCGCTCCAGTCAGGCTGGGAGGCGATCGTCAGCGTGCCGGGCAAGAAGGCGTTCCGCGAGTTCGTGCGCCTGTACCACGAGGTCGGTGCCGACGACGAGGACGTCTTCGACAAGAGTGGCGAGAAGCTGCCGCAGGTGGACAAGCACACGGATGCCTACCGTCCCGGCTCGCGTGCGATCAACTACCGCTCCGAGCCGTTCATGCACCGCCTCGACAAGGCCGAGCACGAGAAGTCGCTCGCCTACAACTCGTATACGTTCGGTGATCCGGCGACGCCGTTCGGCCGGTCGTACCTCGGTGAACCGACGAAGATGCGGATCCTGCACCCTGGCAGTGAGATGTTCCACATCTTCCACCTGCACGGCGGCGGCATCCGCTGGCGCGCGAACCCGGTGGCCGACGCCGGGTTCGACTACCAGGACACGGGGCTGAACAAGCACCCGGCTCCGATGGCGGCATCGATGCGGCTCGACTCGCAGGCGTTCGGCCCGGGCGAGGCGTACAACCTCGAGATCGAGGGTGGGGCCGGCGGCGTGCAGCAGACGGTGGGCGACCTGCTCGAGCACTGCCACATCGCCGAGCACTACAACTCCGGCATGTGGGAGTTCTGGCGCGTGTTCAACACCCGCCAGCCCGACCTGGAGCCGCTGCCCGACCGCGCGCCCTTGGCGGAGTCGGTCAGCTCGCGCGGGCTCATCGGCCACACGATGCCCGACGGGACGACGCTGACGGCCGCCAACATCGACGCGTGGATCTCCGCGCTGGTTCCGCCGCGTGGCGTGCCGAAGGACGACCAGGACGCCTCGGTGTGGAACTGGAAGCTCGACACCTCGACCCCGGGTCAGCCACTCGCACTCGGGGAGCCGGAGGATCGCAGCGACTGGCCCGACCTGCGCGACGGGGCACATCCTGGCGGCATGCCGGGTGACGTGTTCGTCGGCGACCGACCGGAGATCCGGTTCGATCCGACGACGGGCAAGCCTGCGTTCCCGCTGCTGCGCCCGCACGTCGGCCAGCGGGCACCCTTCTCGCCGGCGCACTCGGGCACCCCGTACCTCGGGTCGCGGGTGAACGCGAACAAGACGACGCCGGTCGACCCGTACGCGAAGCGACCGGACGGCCTGTGCCCGTCGAACGCGCCGTCGCGCCAGTTCGGGATCACCTCGATCTCGCTGCCGATCCAGGTGACGCGCTCGGGCAAGACGGATCCGACGGGCATGATCTTCGTCCTCAACCAGGACAAGGCTGCCGTGCGCGCGGGGACCAAGCCGGCGCAGCCGTTGGCGATCCGGGCGAACCAGGGTGACTGCGTCAACGTCAACTTCACGACGGAGATCCCGGACGCGGCCGCGTTCAACGGGTTCTCGAAGAACAACATGCACATCCACCACGTGCAGTTCGACATCCAGGGCTCGGACGGGGCGAGCGCGGGCTTCGTGTTCGACCAGTCGATCCGGCCGTACCGCTCCAACGACGTGCAGCTGACAGCGCGTGGCAGGAAGGGGGACACGGCGATCCAGGTGGCGAGCGCCGCGAAGTTCCAGCCCGGCGTGTGGATCGGGGTCGGCGAGGGCGAGAACGGACTCGAGGTGCATCAGATCGCGAGCATCAGCGGCAGGACGCTGCGCCTGAAGGACGGACTCAAGGGGGCGTGGCCCGCGGGCACGTGGGTCGGCGTCGAGTTCCAGCGCTACCAGTGGTATCCCGACGTCAACCTCGACAACGTGTTCTGGCACGACCACGTCGATGGCATCCACGGATGGGGCAAGGGCCTCGTGTCGCAGCTCATCGTCGAGCCACCGGGCTCCACGTACCACGACCCGAGGACGGGCGCCCAGGTCGACTCGGGGACGATCGTGGACATCCACACGTCGAGCCCGCTCGTGCCTGGCGTGGTGACCGGCAGCTTCCGCGAGATGGCGCTGTGGACCATCGACGACAACCCGGCACGAACCCCGGGCACGCCGGAGGAGGAGGCCAACGTGGTCGACTCGACGCTCAACCTGCGCGCCGAGCCATGGGCTGACCGGCTCGCGGCGAATCCGGACCCGTCGGTGGTGCTCAGCTCCTTCGTGCACGGCGACCCGAACACGCCGCTGCCGAAGGCGTACCCGAACGACCCGTTCGTCGTGCGCACCATCAACGTCTCGGGCAACGGTATCGACACGCTGCACATCGACGGACACACCTCGCGTCAGGAGCTCCGCCACACCAGTTCCGCGGGGCAGCGCGACGGTGCGTTGAGCGACACGATCCACTACGGCATCTCCGAGCGCTACACGCGGGTGCTCGAGGGCGGCGCGGGCGGACCGTCGGGTCGCCCGGGTGACTACCTGTACATGAACGGCATCGGTCGCCGGTTCACGGACGGAGCGTGGGGCGTCCTGCGCGTGCTGCCGAACCGGGCTGCGGACCTCAAGCCGCTGCCGGGGCGGCCGACGCCGGCGAACGGACCGGCGCAGCCGACCAGGACGAACCAGCGTCCGCCCGAGCCGGTGAATCCGGGGCTGCCATGCCCGGCGGGTGCACCGAAGCGCACGTTCGACGTCAGTGCGATCGACCTGTCCGGTAAGGCGCTCGATCGCGGGCCGGGAATCCGCGCGGCGTTCGTGCCGACGCCGGACGTGGACGGTGTGCAGGCGGGCACGCGCCGGCTCGAGCCGCTCGTGCTGCACGCTGCGGAGGGTGAGTGCATCGAGGTGACGGTGCGCAACCAGCGCGCGGCGAAGCCGGGCAGCGCGGCGCCGCGTGTCGGCTTCCACGTCTCGGAGCTCGAGCGCACGACGGCCTCGTCGGGTGTGGACGTCGGCTTCGGTCCGGAGCAGACGATCGCTGGGGGCCAGTCGCGGCTGTACCGCTACTTCGCGCCGACGGAGCAGGTGGGCGGCACGCTCATCTCCGACATGGGCGAGCCGACCAACCCGATGCAGGGTCTGTACGGCATGCTCGTGGTGGCGCCGCGCGGGTCGGCGTTCCGTGATCCGGCGACGTTCGCGAGCCGTGACATCGGTGAGCAGGTCATGGTGCTGCCTGACAGCGGCGCCCCCTATCGCGATGTCAGTCTGCTGTTCGCCGACGACGACGAGAAGATCGGCGACAACAAGATGCCGTACCCGCACGACGTGAACGGCAAGGTGTCGCTCAGCTACGGCACGGCAGGCGCGCGGCCGGATTCGGCTGACACCTTCCGCAGCGGTCCGGGACTGAAGCTGACGACGCCGTTCCTGCAGTCCTATGTCGGAGATCGTATGCGCATCCACGTGGGTGTCGCGGCGGGCAGCGAGCAGAGCCACCTGTTCGGGGCCGGCGGGGCCGCGTGGCCGCGCGAGCCGTTCATGGCCGGCAGCGAGCTCACGTCGACGCAAGGCATGGCGGCGTGGGAGGTGTTCGACGTGCATCCCCGCATCGGGCTGGACGGCGGCCTCGTCGGCCCGGGCGACGTGGTCTACGGCGACGTGCGACGGCCCTTCACCGAGGCCGGTCTCTGGGGCCTGCTGCGGGTACTGCCGGCGACCTCGTGCTCGTCGAGCGTGCGCCCGCTGCCCGGCGGCACGTGCGACGGCGGGTGAGGTGGGCGGGGCCCCGGGCATGTGCCGCAATCAGCGACACGTATGCGCCACCTGTTTGCGGCACATGCCGGCTGGGGCGCCGTGGCGCGACCATGTGCCGCAACGAGCGACACGTATGCGCCACCTGTTTGCGGCACATGCCAGCTGTCGCAGCCGGCGGCTGTCAGGGGATGAGCACGAGCTTGCGGTTCGGGGAGGCGGCCTGGCGTTCCCAGGCGGCGGCGACGTCGTCGAGTGACATCCGCTCGACGTCGATGGTGAG
Source organism: Thermoleophilia bacterium (assembly GCA_025964455.1). Next base: position 14,372 of record JAOPYU010000324.1, read on the forward strand.
CTCGCCCGCCGCGGCGTGCTCGAGCATCCGCGCGTACTCGTCGCGGCGAACCTGGACCGGCACCCGGAAATTCGTGAAGCCCAGGATGGATGCGTGCTTGCCGCGGATCCACCCGGAGCGCAACGTCGCCTCGGTGCCGGCGGACTGACCGATCTGCACGAGCCGACCGTCCGGCCCCAGCGCGTCGATGGCCGCCGCAGCAGGCGCGCCCCACACCGGGTCGATGACCAGGTCGATGTCCGCGCCGCCGGCCGCGTCGCGGAAGGCGCCCGCGAGGTCCGCGGCGCCCGCTCGGTCCGCGGTGCCCGCTCGGTCCGCGGTGCCCGCTCGGTCCGCGGTG
>JAOPYU010000329.1 GCA_025964455.1 Thermoleophilia bacterium
CCCGCATCGTGGTGCTCGCGGCGCGGCAGGAGGCGGGCCGCGGTCGCAGCGGGCGCGCGTGGCAGGACCCGCCCGGGGCGGCGCTGCTGCTGAGTCACCTGACCCAGGGTCCACTGCCGGTCGCCGTCCTCGACCGCCTGCCCGAGCGCGTCGCCGAACTGCTGCTCGAAGCCTTCGAGCAGCTCGCTCCGGGCACACTGGAGCAGGTCGCCTGGAAGGCGCCGAACGACCTGGTCGCGCGTGAGGACGGCGCCAAGCTGGCCGGGATCCTCGTGGACGTTCGCACCCGGGGCGATGTCGTGGAGGAGCTCTGCGTGGGCGTCGGCGCCAACCTGGGCGGTGCGGCCTTCGTCACGCGTGACGGACGACAGGCGACCACGCTCGAGGCGCTGACCGGCGTCGCCGTCTCCCCGCGTGCTGTGGCGGAGCTGCTCGCCGTGTCGCTCGCGCCGCGCTAGGACGCGCGACTGACATCCAGGGTGAAGCGCCGCACGGACCGGCCAGCGGCATCGTCGGCCGGCACTGACACGCGCAGCTCGTAGCGACCAGCCGCCACCGAGGCGGGGATCGCCAGCTGCAGCTCCTGCGCGGTGGCGTGGTTGGGCAGGTACGCCGGAGCTCGCAGCTCCGCGACCTGGGCGCCGGTCGAGGGGTCATCCAACGTCACAGCGATACGGAAGTCACGCTGCAGCGACACGCCGAGGTGGACGGCGTCATCAGCGGGATCCCCGCCGATGGTGACCGCGGAGGACGGGGTGGCCGTGATCGACAGGCCCGGGTCCTCGATGCTCGGGTCGAGCGCGAAGCTGGCGGCTCGCGCGCGCACGCCAGCGCGGTCGCCGGTGACCACGACACGAACGTCCCACGCGGGGATGCGGACACCGGCGGGCGGCAGCCACGTGCTCGAGATGACCGCGCCGACGACCGTCGCCTCGTGGAGCGTCTCAAGTGTGGAGATGCGCTCCAGGCGCACCGTCAGTGACATGTCGGACGTCGTTCCGACCGCTCGCACACGGACGTCGGCAAGCGTCGCATCGAGCGGGTCTGCGGGAGCGGCGAGCGTGTAGGCACGCGCCACGTTGGCGACCTTCGGGCCGCCGCTCGCCCATGCCGCCGCCGCGATCGTGCGCAGGTCGCGGTAGGCGACCGCCCCGGGGCAACTGGTGAGGAACAGGTCGCGGTGCCCACTCACCGACGACACGGTGACGCGGCTGCCGAGGGGGAACTTGTCAGCGCTGCGTGCGACCAGGCTCGTGGTGCCGGTCGGCTTCACGTGTGCGACATCGAGGCGCCAGGCGAGCAGGCGGGTCAGCGCTCGTCTCGCGGCGAGCGTGGGCCGGACCGAGCCGTGCATTCCGATCAGCGCGACACCGGTGGTCGACGTGTTGAAGCCCGCGGTGTGGGCGCCGATCACCGGTCGGGTGATACCGCCGCCTCGACCCTCCCAGACGCCGCCGCAGGCATCGACCAGGTAGTTGTAGCCGATGTCGTTCCAGCCATTGGAGGACATGTGGTAGCGCTGGATGCCACGCAGCAGGGCCGGCACTTGTGCGCACGAGTACCGATTGGTGCCGGCCGTGTGATGCACGACGGCGCCGAGCACGCCCTCCTGGGCGAGGACCGGGGTGGCACGAGCGGATGCAGCGCCCCAGCTGGCCCGGCTGCGGATGCCCGGGGCGTACGGCTGCGCGCCAGCGCGCGGCAGGATCGCTGCGACAAGTCGCGCATTCGTGGATCCCAGCCGCGCGGCGAGTCGCTCCGCCCGCGTGGCCGTACCTGTCGCGTTGAGCGCGACGACGCGCACGTCGAGCGCGGAGCCGCGGCCGTGCGGGCGCACCTGCACGCTGGTTGCGGCGCCGACCCAGACCGGGCTCGAGGCGCTGCGGCGCCCACCGGTGCGGCGCGCAGCGCGGCGCGCTTCGGCAGAGCCCGGATCGGGCGCGTCGCCGCTGGATTCGAGGGTCACCCACTCGCTCCACACGCCGCGCGGCGAACGTGTGCGCAGTTCAAGGGCAGTCGCGCCACGCCAGCTCGCACCGACGAGATCCGCCTGGATCGGCAGGCCGTGGCGCGGCGCCGAGCGTGCAGCACCCATCGCCACGGTCACGCTGTCGACGTCGCCGGTCGCGCGGGCAGCGGCGCCCACCGAGACCGACGAGGCGACGAGGAACGCGAGCGCCGCGAGCGACGTGAGCAGGAGGGTCCGGAGGCGGGCCATGCGGTCACTGTAGCGCAGCCCCGTGCCATCCACGCCGACGCTTCACCTATCGGCGCATGCGACCAGCGAGCGACGGGTAGCAGTCAGCCATGCGGCTGCTTCGCGACCCGATCGGTACCTGCCTCGCGATGCTCGCTGCCATCGCCGCCGCAAGCTGCTTGCTTGCCGGTGCTGCGCAGGCGGCCGACGACAGACCGACGCGCGTGCCACGCACCGGGGATGGTCGGGTGCTCGTGGCGCCCCTGACGGGCGCCGTGGATCCCGTGATGCTCGAGTTCGCGACGCGGGTGCTCAAGCGCGGCGAGCGCGACGACTTCGACGCGGTCATGTTCGAGCTGGACACCCCCGGCGGGCTCTCCACCTCGATGGACGACATCGTCCGGGCGATCGTGGCATCGGACCTGCCGGTCTACGTCTACGTGTCACCCGGCGGCGGTCGCGCCGCTAGCGCCGGGGTGTTCATCACCTACGCCGCCGATGTCGCGGCGATGGCGCCCGGCACCAACATCGGTTCGGCGACGCCGATCAGCGGCGGTGGCGGAGAGCTTCCGAAGGACCTTCGCCGCAAGGTCATCAACGACGCGGTGGCCAAGGTCACCGAGCTCGCCCGTGAGCGCGACCGCGACCCGGCCTTCGCGGAAGCCGCCATCCGCGAGGCGGAGAACATCGGTGCGCGCGAGGCGCTTCGCCGCGACGTGGTCGAATACGTCGAGAATGACGTGCGCGCCGTGCTCGACGCGAGTGACGGAACGACCCTCGAGCCCAAGGGCCTCACCGTCCGCCTCGGTGACGCATCCATCGAACGCATGGACGTCCCGCTGACACTTCGCGTGCTCAAGCGCATCGTCGATCCGAACCTGCTGTTCCTGCTGTTCGGCGCCGGCATCATCGGCCTCATGTTCGAGCTGACCCATCCGGGCGTCGTCGCGCCGGGCGTCGTGGGCGTGATCTGCCTGCTCCTGGCACTCTTCGGCCTGAGTGTGCTGCCGGCCAGTGGTGCCGGGATCGCGCTACTACTACTCGCCGCAGCCCTGTTCGTGGGCGAGGGGCTTGCGCCCGGTGGCGGCATCCTGGGCGCAGGCGGCGCTGCCGCGCTGCTGATCGGCGGCCTGCTGCTGTTCGACGACTCCTCCGGCTACGGCGTGTCGAGGGTGCTCGCGATCGGCATGGCGATCGCGCTCGGCGCCTTCGTGCTCGGCATCGCCCGCGCGGCATGGCACGCCCGACGGCTCGGCTCCTCCACCGGCGGTGGCGAGCTCGTGGGCCAGCTCGGCACGGTCCGCCGCCCGATCGCCGCAGGCGCCGCCGGCAGCGTGTACGTGGACGGCGAGCTGTGGCAGGCGCGGTCCGATGCGCCGATCGACGCCGGCGCACGCGTCGAGGTCCTCGGAGTCGACTCACTCCAGCTTCGAGTCACCCCCACCAGCACCCCAGGAGCACCACCCGAATGACCTACGCACTCATCATCGTCGCCGTCCTCGCCGCGATCGTCGTGGCGAGCGTCCGGATCCTGAACGAGTGGGAGCGCGCGGTCGTCCTGCGCCTGGGGCGCGCACTGCCCGGGGTGAAGGGGCCGGGCCTGGTCCTGCTGATCCCGCTCGTGGATCGCATGCGCAAGGTGGATACCCGAACCGTGACCCTGCAGGTGCCGCCGCAGGAGATCATCACGCGCGACAACGTCAGCACGAAGGTCACCGCGGTCATCCTGTTCCGCGTCGTCGATGCGAATGCTGCGATCACGCGCAACGTGGACTTCATGTACGCGACGAGCCAGGTCGCCCAGACCTCGCTCAGGTCGATCCTGGGCCAGCACTCGCTCGACCAGCTGCTCGGCGAGCGCGACCAGATCAATGATCGGCTGCAGGAGGTCATCGACGGGCAGACCGCGCCGTGGGGCGTGAAGGTCGCCCTGGTCGAGGTCAAGGACGTGGAGATCCCCGAGGACATGCGTCGCGTGCTCGCCAAGGAGGCCGAGGCCGAGCGTCTGCGACGCGCCAAGGTGATCGGCGCGGAGGGCGAGTTCCAGGCCGCCGCGCGCCTCGCCGAAGCCGCTGACGTGATGAGCGCCAGTCCTGGCGCGATGCAGCTGCGCTACCTGCAGACGCTCGTCGAGATCGGCGCCGAGTCGAATACGACGACCGTCTTCCCTGTGCCGATGAACCTGCTCGAGACGCTGCGCATCGGCGCCGTCGACTCCTAGGGCGCCCGTGCTGCGGCGCGACCCCATCACCGGCGTGCAGCGCCTCGTGGCGCCCGGACGCGCCTCGGACCTGCGACCCACGATCCGCGGCTGCCCGTTCTGCGCCGGTAACGAGGGCGCGACACCCGCATCGACCGGCGAACGTGCGCGCCGCGAATCGACTCCCACCGATGCCGTGTGGTCGGCGCGGGCCTTTCCCAACCGCTTCCCGCTCACCGACCCACACGAGCTGGTCGTGCCGAGCCCGCGCCACTGCACATCGTGGCGCGACCTCGCGCTACCGGAGCTCCAGGACGGCCTGTCGCTGCTGCTGGAACGGCGCGCAGCGCTCCAGACGGCGTCGCCCGAGCGGTACGTGCATGCCTTCGCCAACGACGGGCCGGCGGCCGGAGCCTCGGTCGCGCACGTGCACGCGCAGCTCGTCGTGCTCGACCGCGGCGCGCACACCGAACGCCTCGTCGCCAACGTACGCGACGAGGGCAGCTGCGCCATCTGCGGTCTGCTCGACGATCCCGAGCTGCTGGTCGAGCGCGGCAGGCACCACGCCGTGATCGCCCACCCCACCCCGCGCCTCGCCGGCGGCCTCCTGCTGGTACCCACCGGTCACCGCGCGGCGCCCGACCCGGACCGGCTCGCCGAGTTCGCCGAATTGCTGCACCGCGCCTGGATGACCCTCGATGCCGACACCGACGCCAACTGCTGGCTCGTCGCCGACGAGGCAGCAGGGGCGCACTGGTATCTCGAGCTGCAGCCGCGTGGCGCCAACCTGGCGGGCGTGGAGCTCGCCCTCGGCCTGAACGTGAGCGCCGCGGACGCGCGTGAGACGGCGCAGCTCGCCCGCACGCGACTCGGCAAGCCGAGCCCCCGCGCCTAGCGGCTCACGTCTCGTCGCCATCGGCCGCGTCGTCGAGGCGCGGCGCGCGATCCTCGTTGCCGCGCACGTTGCCCAGCACCGGCCGGCCGGTGCCCGTGCTCGGGCGCCCATCGGCGGGGTCGCCGTCGGGGTACCACTCCACGAGCGTCTCACCGCGGAACTGGACCTCGTCGGGCAGGCGACGGCGGTACCACTGCACCCCGGCGCGTACGCTGATGCACGAGGCGGCTGCGAAGCCGATCCACACCAGCAGCGAGTGTGCCGCGGTTCCGACGATCGGCACGGCGCTGACGATGCGCATCGCCACGATCCCGATGAACGACGCAGCGAATGCGGGAACCGCAGCGACGCCCACGCGGCGGCCGATCGCTTCGCCGAGCAGGCGGGCGAGCGCCAGGTACCCCGCCATTGCGACGAGGATCGCGGCCACCGGCAGCAGCATCGCCCCGAAGATCGTGATGATGAGCAGGATCGTGCAGGCGATCGTGCCCAGGATCGACAGCGGCATCCAGATGACCACGCGAACCGGATCGGTGGCGAGCAGGCGCGCGGGCGGATCGACGACCTGGGGCGCGACGTGCGTGAAGACCGGACCGACCACCAGCAGCAGCACGGTCACGTACGACCACAGCAGCCACGAGAACGGCGTCAGCCCGAGCGCAACCTCGCCCACGTCCAGGAACAGCTTCGCGATCACGCCCATGCCGGCCATGGTATCCCACCGCCCGGCCGACCGCCCGAAGCGACGCGGGGGCGACCCGAAGGCCGCCCCCGCTCACCGTGGTCATGTCCCGCAGGTCACGCCTCGTCGTCGTCGCCCGCAGGATGGACGTCGACGTCGGTATCGACCTCGCCATCATCATCGGCCGCCGCGGCGTCGCTCGCCGCCTGCGCGGCCTGCTCGCCCGCCAGGTCGATCGAGCGCGGTGCGGTCGTCATGTCATCGCCGAGCTCGAGCGCCGGCTGCGCATCGGCTGCCGCATCGCCCGGGTCCGAATCGATGACGCGAGCCACGGCGACGAGCGTGTTGCCCTCGCGCAGCTTCATCACGGTGACGCCGGAGGCCGTGCGCCCGTAGCGCGAGACCTGGTCGACGCTCTGGCGCGTGATCGTGCCTTCGCTCGTGATGAGCATGACGCCCTGGCCCGACCGCACGCTGAGCGCGGAGACCAAGTGGCCCTTGCCGTCGATGTTGCCGAACGCCCGCACGCCCATCGTCGCGCGACCCTTGCGCGGGAAGTCCGAGACCGGGCTGCGCTTGCCGAAGCCCTTCTCGGTCAGCAGCAGCAGCTCGGAGTCGTCCTTGGCCACGTCGATCGAGATGACCTGGTCGCCGGCGCGCAGCTTCATGCCAGCCACGCCGGCGGCGGTGCGACCCATGGAGCGCACGCTCGACTCGTGGAAGCGGACCGCCTGGCCGTTGGCCGAGATCAGCAGCAGGTCGTCGTCGCCACTCGTGAGCGTGACGCCGATCAGCTCGTCGTCGTCGGTCTTGAGGTTGAGCGCGATGATGCCGTCCGCACGCAGCTTGGTGTTGTAGGCCGCGAACTCGGTCTTCTTCACGACGCCCTTGCGGGTGGCCATGATGATGAACTTCTGCTCGTCGTAATTGCGCGTGCGGTAGACGGCCTTGACCTGCTCGTCCTCCGCCAGCGGCAGCACGTTGACGAGCGCGCGACCCTTGTTCTGGCGTGCGCCTTCGGGAATCTCGTAGACCTTGGTGCGGTAGATCTT
>JAOPYU010000342.1 GCA_025964455.1 Thermoleophilia bacterium
GCTGTCGCGGCGTGTCGAGGAGCTCGACCTGACCGGGGCCGCCAGCGCGGCGAACGCGGCCGGGCGCCCCACCAACGCCGACGCCGCGGGCGAGCCCCAACAGCGGGGTGAGCTGGTCTCCGCGCGCCTCGTGAGCCCGCACGAGCTGCGCGGCATCCTCGACTCGCGCCCCGGAGGTGCGGACGCCGAGGTGCCGCTCGTGATGCGTCCCGCAGCGGGCGGAGATGGCGCCATTGCAGCGGTGCTCGTGGAGGAGGGCGTGCCCGATGGCGGCACGCCGATCCGCTGGGTCGCGGTGATGCAGGGCGAGGCACGCTCGCTCGCCGAGCCGCTCGCCGGGCGCCCGATCCTCACATTCGACTTCAAGGCGCTGCCGCTGCTGCTGCGCTCGAGCACGCCGAGCGACGACCTGCTGCTCGCCACGTACCTGCTCCAGCCCGGCCGTCGCACCTTCCTGCTCGGTGAGGTCCTGTCGGAGGAGGGGCTCACCGCACGGGTAGCGCTGGCGAGCGGCGACGCGGACCTCGAGCAGGTCGCGGCCCAGGCCGCGATGCTGCCCGCGCTGCGCGAGCGCCAGCTCGAGGCCCTGCGCGCCACGGAGATGGAGCAGCTCTACCGCGAGATCGAGCTGCCCGTGCTCGAGGTGCTCGTCGCCATGGAGGACCTCGGCATCGCGATCGACCCGTACCGCATGGGGGAGATCGCGTCCAAGGTCTCCGACCAGCTCGACGAGCTCGTCGACCGCGCCCACGAGCTGTGCGGGCACGAGTTCAACCTGGGGTCCCCCAAGCAGCTCGCCACCGTGCTGTTCGAGGAGCTCGGGCTGCCGGCCCAGCGCAGCGGCAAGACGGGCTACTCCACCGACGCACGCGTGCTGCGCGACCTGCGCGACATGCACCCCGTCATCGGGGTGATCGAGAACTGGCGCGAGCTCTCCAAGCTCAAGGGCACCTACCTGGACACGCTGCCGGGCATCGCCGACCCCAAGACCAACCGCATCCACACGACGTTCTCGCAGACGACCGCAGCCACGGGCCGCCTGTCGAGCATCAACCCCAACCTGCAGAACATCCCGGTGCGCACCACGGTCGGGCGGGAGATCCGCAGCGCCTTCGTCCCCGCCGAGGGATGCCGCTTCGTCTCGTGCGACTACTCACAGGTGGAGCTGCGCCTGCTCGCACACGTCTCCAAGGAGCCCAAGCTCGTCGAGGCGTTCGAGCGCGGCGACGACGTGCACACGCTGACCGCCGCGGAGGTCGCCGGGATCGATCCGTCGGAGGTGAGCCGTGAGCAGCGCGGCGCCGCCAAGGCGATCAACTTCGGCATCATCTACGGCATCTCCAGCTTCGGCCTGTCGCAGAACCTGCAGATCAGCCGCGAGGAAGCCCAGCAGTACATCGACCGGTACCTGGGGCGCTACCCCTACGTGTCCGACTTCATCGAGCGGACCATCGAGGGCGCCAAGGAGCGTGGCTACGTCACGACGCTGTTCGGTCGTCGGCGGCCCATCCCGGAGCTCAAGAGCCGCGACTACAACAAGCGGTCGCTGGGCGAACGCCTCGCGGTGAACACCGTCCTGCAGGGCACCGCCGCCGACATCATCAAGCGCGCGATGGTGCGCGTGCACGACGCACTGCAGGCCGAGGGCCTCGACGCGCGGATCGTGCTGCAGATCCACGACGAATTGCTGCTCGAGGTGCCCGAGGCCGAGGTTCGCGACGTGATCCGCCTCGTGAAGCGCGAGATGGCCGATGCCTTCGACATGACGCCGCCACTCGACGTGGACGGTGGTTCGGGCAGTAATTGGCTCGACGCCAAGTAGCGGATCGACAGATATCGAAAACCGCCTTCGGCCAGAAGGCGTAGGTTGGCCCCGGAACACATCTTCGGGGCATCCGCCCCGGCAACGAACCAAGGGTGGACAACCATGCACGCAACACGATTCAGGCGCGCCTCCGCGGCAGTCGCGGTGCTCGCACTTGCGAGCGTCACGGCCGTCGGCTGTGGCGACGACGACTCCAAGTCGGACGACTCCAAGTCGACCAGCAAGTCCTCGGGCTCCGAGACGAGCGGCAGCGACGACGACGCCAAGATGGAGAAGACCGGCAGCGTCATCTCGAGCCCCGGCGTCGACCTCCGCGTCACGCTCGACCGCCTGCTCGCCGAGCACGCCTCGCTCGCATGGCTCGCCCTGACCAAGACGATCGCCGGCGAGCCCGACGCGCAGGCCACGGTCACGGCGCTCGGTGCCAACACCGACGAGCTCTCCGCCGCAGTCGGCAGCGTTTACGGCGACGAAGCCGCTGACGCGTTCAAGACGCAGTGGAACGCCCACATCGGCATGTTCGTCGCCTACGCGACCGGCGTTGCCAAGAAGGACGAGGCCGCCAAGGCCAAGGCCAAGAAGGACCTGGCGGGCTACCAGAAGAGCTTCGCGAAGTTCCTGAACACGGCTGCTGGCCTCGATGCCAAGGCCGCAGAGGGCGCGCTCGGGATGCACGTCACGCAGCTGACCACCGCTGTCGACCAGTTCGGCGCCGGCCAGTACCCGCAGTCCTACGCGACCGCTCGTACTGCCTACGCCCACATGTTCGGCACGGGTGACGCGCTGGCAGCAGCCATCACGACCCAGAAGCCGGACGACTTCGGCAACGGGACCGTGGCCAAGGCGACCGCCGACACCCGCGTGCTGCTCGACCAGCAGCTCGCAGAGCACGCGTTCCTCGCCGCTGTGGCGACGACCAAGTCGCTCACGGGTGCCAAGGACGCAACGGCAGCCGTCGGCTCGCTGAACGCCAACACCGCCGACCTCACCAAGACCATCGCTTCGGTCTACGGTGCGGACGCTGGCAAGGCGTTCAAGGCCCAGTGGGATGCACACATCGGCATGTTCGTCGCCTACACGGTGGCACTCGCCAAGGACGACGATGCAGGCAAGCAGGCTGCAGCCGACGACCTCGCCGGGTACACCGAGAGCTTCGCGAAGTTCCTCGCGACGGCGACCGAGGGTGACGAGGGCGCGTACCAGGAGGCACTCGAGGCGCACGTCTCGCAGCTCGCCAAGGCGCTCGACGCGGCCGATGCTGGCAACGCCGAGGAAGCATGGACGCTGAGCCGCGAGGCCTACGCCCACATGTTCATGACCGGCGATGCCATCGTGACTGCGATCGTCACCCAGAACCCGGACAAGTTCCCGGCTGGTGAGGAAGCAGATCCCAACCCGGCCGACGCTGGCACCGAGGGTGGCGGCGATTCGGGCGAGATGGAAGATTCGATGGAGGGCTGAGCCCACCGTCGGACATCGGCCCGCAGATCCCCTCGATCTGCCCGCCACCACACACATGCACGGACACTTCGAGGCCCCGGCTCACGCCGGGGCCTCGCGGTCTTCTCGCGCGCGCGGGCGCGCGTAGGACGAGGACGCGTCCCGCCAGAAACTGCTCAAGACCACGCCTGCGGCGACCGATGCACCCCGGCACCGGAAGCTGCAGGGAGTACTGCGTTGCATCGTCGCCAGGGTTTGTGGACATTCATCATCGTCGTGGTCGCGGCCATGGCCGCGGCGGCGTTCGCCGGCGTGGGCACGCGCGATTCGCGTGGCGGGGGCGACGGCGACGAGGTGACGCTCACGTCGGACTCGAAGCTGTCGGGCTCACGCGGACGCATCATCAACGGCAAGCTCGTCGACGAGGTCACCGCCAAGACCCGGTATCCCGGGCTCGTCGCACTCCTTGACTCGCGCTACGCCGGCTCGCCGAATGGCGGCTTCTTCTGTGGTGGCACGCTCGTCGCGCCGACCGTGGTGCTGACGGCCGCGCACTGCGCCGACGCCACGACCGTCGCGTCGGTCCGCGTGCTGGCTGGTACGACCTGGCTCGACCAGACCGACCGCGCCAAGTCGCAGCTGATCACCGGCGTCAAGATCGTGTCCCATCCGGGCTGGAACAAGTCGAACCTGCAGGGTGGCAACGACGTCGCGGTCATCACGCTGAGCAAGGCGGTGCCGGCGAACATCGCGACCCCGATGCAGGCCGTCGGACCCGGCGAGGACAACATCTGGGGCGCGGGGCGAGGCGTGACGCAGGACCCGGCGCGCGGTCCGTACCTGGTCGGCTGGGGCGACACGGTCGAGGGCATCGGCAAGCTGATGCCGAAGTACCCGAACGACATCAACATGCAGATCATGCCGGACACGAGCTGCCCGGCGTTCTTCGGCAGCGCCTTCACGGCGGCGAACAACATGTGCGCCGGTGGCGAGCGTACGGACGACC
>JAOPYU010000073.1 GCA_025964455.1 Thermoleophilia bacterium
CGCGCGTCGCGCAGGTCCCGATTCGCTGCATCGGCTCGGTCTGCAGCGGTTCGCGCCGCACCATCGCTGAACGTGGCGGCGACGTATCCCGCGAATGCAACCACGAAGCATGTGGTCGCGACGATGAGCATCCAGCGGGCGTTCATGCGTCAACCTCCGGCTCGTCGCCGATGGGCGTGACCTTCGAGCCGGTCGATCCTACGTCGAGGACCTCATCGAACTCGATCCATCCGAGTCGATCGCTGATCGGGCCCTTGAGCGACAGCTGGTTGGCGGAGCGCCGGTACATGTCGCCCACGAGCAGGCCGACCACCTCCGAACCTTCGGGGACTGCGAACGCCGCGCGATACGGGGTCGCGCGATTGCGCCGCGCGAGGTCCAGGCACGAGACGCGGCCGCTGAACGAGGGCGCGCCCACGACGGCCTGGTCGTCCACGGACGTCGTCGTGGCGTCTGCGAACACGACGGTCACGAAGCTCTCCGCGCCACAGGCGTCCGTGATGGATTCGGGCTTGTCGGTCCGATACTCGCCGCCGACGACGAGCCATCGGCTGCCCTTCGGCGGGGCGCCGGGGAACTCGGCCTCGTTCGCGCTCGTGAACGCGTCCATGACGCGAAGCCCGGTCACCGATCCTGCGTCGCCATCGTCTGGCTCCATGAACCCGAGCTCGATCGGTGCGGCCGAACGCCGCGACGCGAGCAGCACCTCGCCGGTGATACTCGGCTCCAGCGCCTCGGCTTCCTCCTCGACGACCTCGATCGCAGCGTCGAGCCGGGTCACCTCGCGCTGGATCGACGTCGTGCGCTTCGCATCGCGCACGCGTGCCGCGTCGTGATCGCGTCGCGCGGCATCGCTGCGGGACGCGCCGAGCGCCCAGCCGGCGGTGCCGGCGACGAGCGCGGCGACGAGGAGCACTACCACGGCAGCGCGCGTCGGCCTGGCGGGAGGAGCTGGTCGGTCGTCGATCATCCGTCGGGCATGCCCGCCTGCCGGACCTCCTACTCGGGACGGGACGAAGCCCGAACGACCCGAGCCGGGCGCAACGGCCCGACGGCGCGGGCCGATGAGCAGGGGATGGATTCCGACGAGCCCCAGCCCAAGAGCATCTCCGGTGCGACCCGCCGCGCCGTGATCGAGCGCGACGGTCGACTATGCCAGGTCTGTGGTCGCCCCGTCGTGATCAGCTCCGGGCGCCGCTCGCGCAAGCAGCACCCCGACAACCTGCTGACGCTCGACCATCTCGTGCCGCGCTCCAAGGGTGGCTCGTCGACGGTCGACAACCTGCGCGTGGCCTGCCGCGCCTGCAACATGCGCCGCAGCTCCCGCGCCATCGTCTGAACCCGGTTCGTTTCAGGGACGGTCAGATGGAAAGGGCTCCCCGACCCGCGTCCCCGACGCACGACTGAGGAGCTCCACCAGATGGCACGTCGCACCGAGATCATCGAGGACGACCCCCGCATCGGCGATCCGCGTCGCGATCCCGAAGGCAACATGGGGCCGGTCGTGATTGGCCTGGTCGTCGTGGTGCTGCTCCTGCTCGTGCTCTACCTCGCGTTCGGTCGCGACGACGCCAACGACACGCCCGTCGACAACGTGACCAACATCGAGCAGAACGACGACGACGGCGCGGACGAGCAGCAGACGCAGACCGAGACCCAGACCGAGACCGAGACCGAGACGCAGACCGAGACCGAGACGGAGCCTGCGCCCGAGCCGGACGCCGGCGCGGCGACCGAGCCCACCGGCTGACCGAGGCCCGGGGTCAGCGCCCCTTCGGGGGCACCAGCCGACACACCGTGTGGCGACGGCGGGCCAGCGCGCAGTAGGCGCGTCGCGCCACGGCGCGGATCGGCGGCACGTAGAGCAGCCATCCCACGAGCACGCCGAGTGGCGTGCGCATGGCGATCGAGCGCACCGCGTCGATGCCGACCGTCATCGAGCCGTCGGGAAATCGTGCGCGCACGCCTTCGTCCATGTCGGTGCCAGCGACTTCGGGGTACGTGAACATCGCCGTGCTGTAGCCCTCGTACGTGAACCGGCCGAGCCAGTCGAACGCCTTCACGAAGCGCACGGCGCGCTGGCACATGCCGCAGGTGTCGTCGAAGACCACGACCACCTTCGAGGTGGCGGAGGCAGATGTCGGTACCGTCTCGGTCATGGTGCGGGAGTTTCCGCGCACGGGACGCATAAACGATCCGGTGCCGGACACCACGGTCGGTATGGATGAGCCCACCGATCCCCGAACCATCGTCATCACCGGCGCCTCGAGCGGCATCGGCCTTGCGACCGCGCTGGCATTCGCCGGCCAGGGCGCCAACCTCGTGCTCGCCGCGCGCGGCCTGGACCGCCTTGCGGACGCCGCTGCGCAGTGCCGCGACGCTGGCGCGACCGAGGTCCTCACGCTCGGTACCGACACGGCAGACGCGGCGCAGGTGGAGCGCCTGGCCACGGCTGCGGTCGACAGGTTCGGCGCCATCGACGTCTGGGTGAACAACGCGGCCGTGGCGATGTTCGGCCGATTCGAGGACCTGCCGGCCGAGGATCTCGAGCGCATCGTCGACACCAACATCAACGGCTACGCGTACGGCTGTCAGTCGGCGCTGCGCCGCTTTCGACGCAAGGGACGCGGGACCCTCATCAACGTCGGATCGGCCAATGGCAAGATCGGCTCGCCCTTCAGCACCTCCTACGTACTCACCAAGTTCGCGATCACGGGGATGTCGGAGGCGCTGCGCATGGAGCTGTGCAACGAGCCGGACATCCACGTCTGCACCGTCCTGCCCGCCTCGATCGACACGCCGCTGTATGCCAACGCCGCCAACTACACCGGCGAGCTGATGGGTCCGGCGGGGCCGGTGTTCTCGGCCGAGCAGGTCGCCGACGCGATCGTGGAGTGTGCGACGTCGCACGCCCGCGAGGTGCGCGTCGGGTGGACGGGCCAGGTGGGGGAAGCGGTGCACCTGCTCTCCGCCCCGCTGTATGAGACCGCGGGAGCCCGCGCGTTTCCGATGTCGTACGCGCGGGGGTATCCGGCAGCGCCCACGTCGGGCAACCTGCACGAGCCCGCCGAGGGGCCAGCGACGATCGACGACGGCTGGCGCTCCCCGAGCCGCTCGCTCCTGCGCAGCGCGGGCTCGCTCGGCAAGGCCGCGGTGGATCGCGTCCGCAAGGGCCCGCGCGAGGTGCCGCCCGCGAGCGCGAGCATCTGGATGCCTGCATCGCCCGAGCGCGTGTACGAGGTGCTCGCCGATGCAGACAGCTACGCAGACTGGGTCGTGAGCGCCAAGGAGATCCGCAGCCACGACGCCGAGTGGCCCGAGCCCGGCACCACGTTCCACCACACCCAGGGCGCCGGCCCGCTGCAGCTGCACGACTCCACGACCGTGATGCGCGCCGCGCCCGAGGAGGAGATCGTGCTGCAGGTGCGCGGTCGTCCCCTCATGACGGCAACGACCACGATCTCCCTCGAGCCGGTCGACGGTGGCACCCAGGTCACCATGAGCGAGCGCCCGACTTCCGGCCTCGTGCGAGCCGTCTACAACCCGCTCCTGCACCGCGCCCTCGAAGCGCGCAACCAGGAGAGCCTGCGACGCCTGCGCGACGTCGTCGTGCAGCCGCAGGCGTGACCGAACAGGATGTGACTGACATGCAGGATCCTCGCGAACCCAAGGACGGCCAGGAAGGCGAGATCGAGCAGGGCGCGGGGTACTCCATGCCGCCCAGTGATCCGGCGGGACCGACTGCTGACGAGGACGGCGAACA
>JAOPYU010000089.1 GCA_025964455.1 Thermoleophilia bacterium
CGGATCCCGCGGTTGCTGCCGTGGCTCGACGAGCGCGCACCGGACGTGGTGTGCCTCCAGGAGACCAAGCTCGCCGATGCCGCCTTCGCGGAGCTGCTCGACGGGCCCCTGCGCGAGCGCGGCTACGAGGCCGCGGTGCACGGGCAGGGCCAATGGAACGGGGTTGCGATCCTCTCGCGCGTCGGGCTCGAGGACGTGGAACGGGGGCTCGACGGCGAGCCCGGATTCCCCGATCCCGAAGCGCGCGCCATCAGCGCGACGTGCGCCGGGGTGCGCGTCACGTCCGTCTACGTCCCGAACGGACGCGAGCCGGACGCCGATCACTACCGCTACAAGCTCGAGTGGCTCGAGGCCCTGCGCCTGGCGGTGGCGGCCGGGCCGGACGCCGCGGCCGTGTGCGGCGACCTCAACGTCGCGCCGACCGACGCCGACGTGTTCAGCCCCGACGCGTTCCGTGGCCACACGCACGTGACGGAGCCGGAGCGGACGGCATTCACCGCGCTGGGCCTGCGCGACGTGGTGCGAGAACGGTGGCCCGACGAGCGCTTCTACAGCTTCTGGGACTACCGGGCCGGGATGTTCCACAAGGACCTCGGCATGCGCATCGACTTCGTCCTGGCATCCGATCCCGTCGCGGAGCGAGTGGCTGCCGCGTGGGTCGATCGACAGGCACGCAAGGGTTCTGGCCCGAGCGACCACGCACCGGTGATCGTTGACCTCGACGACGCACCTGACGGTGACATCGGTCCGGTCGTCCCGCCACCATCGTCGCCAGCCCGAGGGATGGGCACCAGGCTTCCCCAGGCTCGGTGACCGGATTCACCCACCGAGTGCAGCCTCGACCAACTGGTGTCGACGTGGTCCGGTCCACGAGGCGCCTTCGTCGACGAACGCATCGGTGAAGCGTCGTATCGGCTCCTCGTCGATGACCTTGATCACGGTCTCGTGCAGGTCGCCGGCGCGCACGTGGAGCAGCTCGCCCGGCATCAGCTCCACCCACCCGGCCTCCGCGTCGAGGGGACGGCTCGCGAGCACCGTGACGCCGCCCCGCTCCCCCGGCACCAGCAGGCGCTGCCCCGCCTCGGCGTCGCGCGCTCCCATGCGCTTCCAGAAGATCGATCGGTTCTCGGGATAGCGGAGGGCGAACAGGTCACCGTCAGCGGTGGTGGTGACCGATGTCAGGCTCGTCATCGGGTTGTGCTCGGCGAGGTGATGCGCGGCGAGCTGGTACCCGAGGACCGTGTCGCCGCCTGCCTCGAGCGTCTTCTGGTGCAGGAGCGCCGCGAACCGCTCCGAATCCGTCTCCCCGGCAACGCCGAGGCGCTCGAGGTCAAGGCCGAGTGCGCGGTCGAGCGCGTCGCGGTCACCGATGCTCCCGTTGTGGGCCACGATGCGGTCGCCCATGTCGAAGGGGTGCGTGTTGCGCGTGTCGACCCCGCCGACGGTCGCCTTGCGCAGGTGCACGATCGCGCTGTTGGCATCGCCGAAGTCGGCGAGCGTGAACTCGGGGTTGTCGAGCGCGGTGACGGGCGACTTTCGCACGAGCGCGCGCCCGTCGACGAAGCCGCCGATGCCGAACCCGTCGCCGTTGTGCACCGCGAGCTGCTCGAACGCGCGCAGCTCGCCCGACGCAGCGCGCAGGTCACCGATGAATGCCGCAAGCCGGCACATGTGTCCCCGTCCGTTGATCCCCGTCGCCGCACGCCGTCCCCGGGAGCGCAGCGAGCCCTCCCCTGCTTGTCGGGCGAGCGGGGTGAACGGTTTCCGGACGGGTGCAGCGCTCGACTACTCGGGCACGGCCTGCAGCGAATCGCCGACCGCCACGAGCTGGGCCGGAGCGAGCGGGCCGCTCAGCGTGAACAGCGTCGAGCCGTCGCGCCACCACAGGCGTGCGTTGCCACGCTCCCCGGTGGCGTACCTGGCGGCGTGGCCCTGCACCGTGACTGCGGTCGTCGTGGCCGCTGCGCACTCGCCACCGAACGGATCGCTCTGGTCCCAGTCGGCAGCGAGCGTGCTGCGCGCCGGGCGGATCGACAGGTCGAGCTGCTCGAGCCCGCGTACGTAGTGCGCGAAGAAGACGCCCGTGCTCTGGGGGAAGGAGCCCTCCGGACCCAGCATCCCGCCGAGCGTGCCGGTGCCGGTGTGGGCGAGCCGGAAGCCGGACGGGACCGACGACGGCATGAGCACCGGGTAGCTGACGAGGGCGGCGGCCGCGGCCGGCGTGCGCCGCACGAAGCCGCGCGTGGAGTAGCTGCGCCTGCCGGACACGTGGATCGGCGCGAAGTCCCTGGCCGTGCGCCGCAGCAGCTGGGCCGTGAGCGAGAAGGTGACCTTGCCGCCTCGGCGGTCGATGACGCGCAGCGGAACCAGCGTGCGTGCATCGAACCAGACGGTCCTGAAGCCCCCCGTGAGCGCGGCACACTCGTTCGCCGCGAGCCGGATCGTGCCGCGCAGCATCGCGCGTCCACCCACCGTCACCGGCGTGAGCGGCGCGCCACCCGAGCGCACGCGCGTGACGAGTGGCCAGCCGTAGTGCAGCAGCACCTGGTCGAGCTCGTCGCCACCGTCGGGCTCGGCGAGCGAGGACTGGCGGATCACCTCGACGGACCGCAGCATGGACGGCATGCCGGAGCCACGCAGCTCGGTGGAGCCATTGCGCTCGAAGAACGTGCGGTCGATCTCGCCGATGAAGGTCGTGGCCTCCAGGATCCGCAGGCGCTCGGAGGCGAGCCAGTGAACGGTCGTGGTGCGGTCCGTCTCGCTGATGCGAGCGTGCAGCTCGGCGAGTCGCAGGGACGGACCGAAGCTCGGCCCTGCGCCCGTCGCGGCATTCGCGGCGGTCGGCGTGGCCAGCACGAACACGGCGAGGGCGAGGAGAACGGGGGTGCGGAGGATCCGGGCGAGCTGCTGCATGCGACGATATTCGCAGCACGGCTCGTCGCAGCGCGTGCATGGCCGAGCGCGATCACGCGGCCGCGCCCGGTAGGCTCGCGCGCGATGACTAGCTCCCCCTCCACCACACCGCCGCCCTTCCGGCGCGTCCTCGTCGCCAACCGCGGCGAGATCGCGATCCGCGTGTTCCGTACGCTGCGTGAGCTCGGCATCGAATCGGTCGCGATCTACTCCGACGCCGATCGCGATTCCATGCACGTGCGCCATGCGGACCAGGCCTTCGCAATCGGTGGCGAGCTGCCGACCGACAGCTACCTGCGCCAGGACGTCGTGCTCGGCGTGGCGAAGCGCGCCGGCGTCGACGCCATCCATCCCGGCTATGGCTTCCTCGCCGAGAACGCGGAGTTCGCACGCGCGTGCGGGGCCGCCGGCATCACGTTCGTCGGCCCGACCCCCGAGGCCATCGACGCGATGGGCTCCAAGACCGCCTCGCGTGAGCTGATGCGCGCGGCGGGGGTCCCGATCGTGCCCGGATCCACCGAGCCGCTCGAATCGTTCGAGCAGGCCAAGGGGGTCGCCGAGGAGGTCGGCTACCCGATCGCCGTGAAGGCTCGATCCGGTGGCGGCGGCAAGGGATTCCGTGTCGCGCTCACCCCCGAGGAGCTGCAGTCCGCCTACGAGGGCGCCAGCCGCGAGGGCGAGCGCTACTTCTCCGACGGCGCCGTCTACCTCGAGCGCTACCTGCACGATCCGCGCCACGTCGAGGTGCAGCTGCTGGCCGACCACCACGGCACGGTCATCCACCTGGGCGAGCGCGACTGCTCGGTCCAGCGCCGCCACCAGAAGTTGATCGAGGAGGCGCCGGGGCCGCACGTCGGCAATCCCGAGTACGCCGCGTCGCTGCGAGCCAAGCTCGGCGAGATCGCGGTGGGAGCGGCGCGCGCGGTCGGCTACCGCAACGCCGGCACGATCGAGTGCCTGCTCGGCCCGGACGGCGAGCCGTTCTTCCTCGAGATGAACACGCGCGTACAGGTCGAGCACACCGTCACCGAGATGGTGACCGGGGTCGACATCGTGGCCGAGCAGCTGCGCATCGCAGCTGGCCAGCCGCTGCGCTTCGCCCAGGAGGACGTCACCTTCACCGGGCACGCGCTCGAGTGCCGCATCAACGCCGAGGATGCGCGCCACGACTTCCGCCCCTCCTCCGGCTCGATCACGCGGTGGAACGAGCCGAGTGGCATCGGCGTGCGCGTCGATTCGGGCTTCGCGAACGGCAGCGTGGTGACGCCGTTCTACGACACCCTGCTCGCCAAGCTGGTGGTCTGGGCGGAAGATCGCGACGCGGCGATCGCGCGCATGCGCCGCGCGCTCGACGAGTTCGAGATCGCCGGCGTCGAGACGCTCGTGGATTTCCACCGCGCGGCGATGGAGCCCGGCGGCGAGTTCAGCGACGGCGGCTCGCTCCGCGGCCTGGTGGCCGACCCGGCCCCCGCGCTGGATGCGCTCCCCGTGCCCGTCGGTCGCGCGCTCGGCGCAGCACCGGCTGCCGTCGACGATCCCACCGAGCTGCTCATGGAGATCGACGGCCGCCGCGCGGTCGTCAAGCTGCACGACCCGGCGCGGGCGCTCCCGGAGCCGCCGGCGGTCCGCGCTCGCAGCGGCGGCATCTCGGGCGCTCCCGGCGAAGTGCTCGCGCCGATCCCCGGCAACGTGCTGCAGGTACTCGTGCAGCCGGGCCAGGCCGTCCAGGCGGGCGAGGTGGTCTGCATCCTCGAAGCCATGAAGATGGAGAACGAGATCGCCGCCCCCGCGTCGGGAACCGTGGAGGCCGTTCGCGTCGAGCCCGGCGAGGCCGTCGCTGCCGGGCACGTGCTCGTCAGCGTGGCGACCGAGGCCTGAGGCCTGAGGCCGGGCCTTCTCGTCAGGGCTTGGTGACCGACACGCCGGGCGTGACGGTGATGTTGCCGCTGGCGTCGGTGATGCGCGCGCTGATGGTGTGCGCACCGCTCGAGACGCCCGCGGTGCTCGCCCACGTGCGAGTGCGTACGCCGCCCGCGTAGCCGGCCGGCGGCTGGTCGATCGCCACGCCGGGGATCGCGGAGCCGTCGAGCAGCCACTGGATCGACACGATCACGTTGTCGTCGCTGACGTTGGCCGACAGCGTCACGTTGGATGCGGGCAGCGCGCTCGCCGCGGCAGGTGCCGTGACGCTGCCGCTCGGGAGGTTCGACTCGACCGTGTTGTTGACGATGAACGCCGTCGACGGGCCGCTCAGCACGGTGTTGCCTGCGAGGTCGAACGTGGCGACGCGGAAGGCGTGGTTGCCGTCGAGCAGTGAGCTCGTGTTGAAGGCGGTGCCCGGATCGGTGAAGGAGGTGGCGCCACCCGCGGGCGCCGTGGCCCGGGTGACCGCGTCGATGCGGTACTCGACGCGGTCCAGGCCGCCCGCGTCGGAGCTGGTCGAGGTGAGGGACACGACGCCTGCGACGGTTCCGGAGATGCCGCCGTGGCTGGTAGCGGGCGCGGTGGTGTCGACGAGCACGCCGTCGGAGCAGACGTAGGGGCTCTGGTTGCCGACGTTGTCGGTCGCGCGCACGCAGGCGAAGTACGTGGCGCCTGCGACCAGCGTCTGGCCGGTGAGGCTGGCGGTCAGTCCACCGGCAGTGCCCGAGCCGACGATCGTGGTGCAGGCCGGCGACGTGCAGAACCGCCATGCGTAGCCGGCGATGGTGCCGTTGTCGGTCGCCGCGGCCCAGTTGGCGGTGAGCGCGCTCGTCGAGGCCTGGGCGTCGATGTCGGCTGCCGCACCGTCCGCCGGCGTGGACATCGTCGGCGCGATGTCGACGAGCACGCCGTTGGAGCAGGCCCATGTCCCGGCGGTACCGAGGGCGTCGACCGCTCGGATGCAGCCGACGTACGTGGTGCCGACGGTGAGCGCGAGGCTGCCGGCGCTGGCGGAGAGCCCTGCGGAGCTGCCCGATGCGACGACGGTGCCGCATGCGCTCGACGTGACGCAGAAGCGCCAGTCGTAGGAGGCGATGCCCGAGCCGGCGCCGTCGGATCCGGTGGTCCAGCTGGCCGCCAGCGACGTGGTCGACGACTGCACGGTGAGGTCGGGCGCGGTCGCGCCGTCGATCGGGGCGGCGACGGTGGGTGCGGCCGTGTCGACCGCGACGCCGTCCGAGCACGAGTAGGCGCTCGTGTTGGCAGAGGTGTCGGTCGCGCGCACGCACACGTAGTAGGAGGCGCCGTTCGCGAGCGACAGCGAGCCTGCCGTGGCCGTGAGCCCCGCGCCGCTTCCGGACGCGAGCACGGTGCCGCATGCGGGGGTCGTGCAATAGCGCCAGTCGTACGAGGCGATGCCTCCGGCGTCGATCGCCGCGGGCCAGGCCGAGGTCAGCGTGGTGGCCGACAGCTGGAAGTCCACGTCCGGCAGCGTCGCGCCGTCGGTCGGCGTGGACATGACCGGCGGCTGGTCGTCCACGAGCACACCGTCGGAGCAGGCGAAGGCGCCCTGGTTGCCGACGTTGTCGACGGGGCGCACGCATGCGAAGTAGGTCGAGCCGGCGGTGAGCGTCAGCCCGGTCGCCGATGCAGTGAGCCCGGCGCCGGATCCGGACGCGAGGATCGTCGTGCAGGCAGCGCTCGTGCAGAAGCGCCAGTCGTAGCCGGCCACGCCGGAGCCGGCGCCGTCGGAGGCAGCGGTCCACGCAGCGTCGAGGGCGGAGGTCGACCCCTGCGTGTCCTGGTCGGGAAGCGTCGCTCCGTCGGTCGGCGCAGCCATCGTCGGCGCGGCGGCATCCACCGCGATGCCATCAGAGCAGGCGTAGGCACTCGTGTTGTTGAGCGCGTCGGCCGCACGTACGCACGCGTAGTACACCGTGCCGCCGGTGAGCGTGAGCCCGGTCGCGGACGCCGCGGTGCCGGCACCACTGCCACTCGCGAGCACGGTCGCGCACGTCGGTGTCGGGCAGAAGCGCCAGTCGTAGGAGGCCGTGCCTGATCCCGAGCCGTCGCTTGCCGCCGTCCACACGGCCTCGAGCCCGCTGGTCGACGCCTGGAAGTCGAGGTCGGGCGCCACGCTCGCGTCGAGCGGCGTCGACATCGCGGGCGCAGCGGTGTCCACGGTGATGCCGTCCGAACATGCGAACGCGCTCGTGTTCGCGGCGTTGTCAGTCGCGCGCACGCACGCGACGTACGTGGAGCCGTCCGTGAGTGACAGCGAACCGGCGCTCGCGCTGAGCCCGGCGCCGCTACCGGATGCGAGCACGGTCCCGCACGCCGGCGTCGGGCAGAAGCGCCAGTCGTAGGAGGCGATGCCGCTGCCGTCGGTCGCCGCAGTCCAGACGGCCGCGAGCGTGGTGGTCGACAGCTGGAAGTCCAGGTCCGGCGCCACGGAAGCATCCAGCGGAGTTGGCATGGTCGGCGGGCCCGTGTCGACCAGGATCCCGTCCGAGCAGCCGTACGCGCTCGCGTTGCCGGCGGTGTCGGTCACGCGCACGCAGGCGAAGTAGGTCGCGCCGTCGGCGAGGCTCAGCGAGCCCGCGGTCGCACTGAGGCCGGCGCCGCTCCCGGATGCCAGGACCGTTCCACAGCCTGCGGTGGTGCAGAAGCGCCAGTCGTAGCCGGCCACGCCCGAGGCGCCGTCGGCGCCCGCGGTCCAGCGCGCGGTCAGGGCCGTGGTCGATGTCTGGTAGTCGAGGTCCGGGAGCGTGGCGCCGTCGGTCGGCGCCGACATCGGCGGCAGCACGGTGTCGACCGTGATCCCGTTGGAGCACACGTAGGCGCTGACGTTGTTGACGCCATCGCGTGCCCGTACGCACGCGAAGTAGGTGGATGCATTGGCCAGCGCCAGACTGCCTGCCGCGGCCCCGGGCGAGGCGCTCGTGCCGCTCGCGAGGATCGTGGCGCAGGCGACGGTCGGGCAGAAGCGCCAGTCGTAGGAGGCCACGCCGGAGCCCGTGCCGTCGCCGGCAGCCGTCCAGGTCGCATCAAGTGTCGTGGTCGATGCCTGCCACGCCCTGTCGGGTGCCGTCGCGCCATCGGTCGGAGTCGCCATCGTCGGCGCCGTCGTGTCCACCTTGGTGCCGTCGGAGCACGAGTACGCGCTCACGTTTGCCAGGGCGTCGCGAGCACGCACGCACGCGAAGTACGTGGTTCCGTTCGTCAGCGTGAGCGCCGATGCGGTCGCCGCCAGGCCGGCGCCGGTCCCGCTCGCGAGCACCGTGGCGCAGGCGACGGTCGGGCAGAAACGCCAGTCGTAGGCCGTCGTGCCGGAACCGGTGCCGTCGTTCGCGGCGATCCAGTTCGCGTTCAGGGTGGTGGTGGAAGACTGGAAGTCGAGGTCCGGCGCGACGGTGCCATCGGCGGGAGTGGACACGGTCGGCGCTGCGGTGTCGACTGCGATGCCGTCGGAGCAGGTCTCGGTGCTCTGGTTGCCCGCCACGTCGCTGGCCCTGACGCACACGAAGTAGGTGGCACCATTGCTGAGCGTCAGGCCCGTGGCGGACGCGCTGAGGCCGGCGCCGCTACCACTCGCCAGGACGGTCGAGCACGTGACCGAGGTGCAGAACCGCCAGCTGTACGCGG
Organism: Thermoleophilia bacterium; assembly: GCA_025964455.1. Next base: position 8,482 of record JAOPYU010000089.1, read on the forward strand.
ACAGGCCGGACCCACCGGTGTCGGTCGCCGCGACCCAGCGCCCGTTGAGCGTGGTCGTCGACAGCTGGAAGTCGAGGTCCGGTGCGACCGTCGCGTCCATGGGGACCGGCATCGTCGGGATCGCGTTGTCGACGTTGACGGTGCGATTGGCGGACGTCGCCGAGGTGTTGCCGGCCAGGTCCATCGAGCGGACGCTCAGGGCGTGCGCGCCGTTCGCGGCCAGCGTGGTGTCCCAGTTGTACGTGTTGCTCGCCGGGCTCACCTCGGCCCAGGGTCCCTGCCAGTCGTCCACCCCGTCGACTCGATGGGAGAACGACGTCACGCCGTAAGGCGCGTCGGTGCCCGAGACGGTGAAGGCGACCGTGCCGCGCACCCACGACCCGGCTGCGGGCGCGGAGATCGTCGGGGTGGCGGGGAGCGTGTTGTCGACCGTGACGTTGATGCTCGAGGGCGCACTGACCTGTGACGCGGTGTTGCGCGACGTGCAGTCGAGCGTGTGGGCACCGTCGCCGCCGGTTGCGGAACCCCAGGCATACGTCTTCGTGGTGATCCCCGCGGACGGAGCCACGTTGACGTTCGACAGCAGCGTGCTCGCGTCGCGCAGGAAGGAGACCCGATTGACGTTGGGGCTGCCCATGCCTGTGCACTGGATCGTGACCGTGCCGCGCAGGCGCGCGCCGGCTGCCGGAGCGTCGAGGGTGACCGTCGGTGCCGCAGCGCGCGGCCCGGCATCATCGATCGCCGCATCGATGATCGGCGCACGACTGGCCTCCCCCGCGTGCAGGTCAACCGAGGTGGCGCGCACGTTCTGCACCGCCACGAGGCTCGAGGTGCCCGCCCACGCGTTGAGCGACGGCGTGGTCGAATCGCTCAGGTTGTCGCCGGGCGCGAGCAGGTCGCCCGCCCCGCCGTCGGAACGACCGTCGGCCGCGACGAGGGCAACGCGCGGATGCGCGCCGTCGGCCCCGGCGGTGACCGAGTCGTCGATGTGCCACACGAGCAGGCCCTCGCCGGGCAGGTCGGCATCGAAGCCGGTCCTGGTCCGTCGCTCGACCAGGAACGATTCGTGCAGCGGCGTGCCGTCGATCGGCAGGCGCACGGCGGTGCGAGCACCGTAGGAGGACCCGAGCTCGTGGCCGAGGTCGTCACCTTGGACCAGCTGCGGCGTGATCCATCCCAGTCGCGCCCGGCTCCACGCGGACAGGCCAGTGGGTCGCGCCGAATCACGGAAGCCCCACAGGCCGCTGCCCATGAGGTCCCATCGCCCGGCGCCGTGCGCAGCATCATCCGAACCGTCGACGAGGTCGGGCAGGCCCAGGATGTGACCGAACTCGTGCGCTACGACGCCGACCGTGAGCAGGTCGCCGTCGGATCCCGCGCTCGGCATGCGCTCCGGCACCGCGGCGTAGCGACCGACCCGGATCATCCCGCCGTTGCGTGAGCGGTCACCGGTCGTGACGACGTGCCGCCACGCGTGGGGCCAGAGCAGGTCGAGGTTGCCGTCCTCCGCCGCGGAGGTACCCGCGTACACGAGGAACACCGCGTCGACATAGCCGTCGTCGTCGCCGGAGTTGGGCCGACCGTCGCGCCCGTCGTTGTCGTAGCGACCGAAGTCGATCGATGCGTCGTTGAGCTGGACGGCGTCCTCCAGCAGCGACTGGGAGTTGTTCGGGAAGGACCCCATGCCGCCCGCGTTGCCGGCGTACGAGGAGCGGGTCCCCGCAACACGTCGCCACGGGGCCACGTCACCATCGACCGTGAACGCTCCGAATGACATGTCGGAATAGAACCGCGCGAGGCTGCCGCCACCGTGTCGGTAGTCACGACCGAACAGCATCTGCTCGTAGCGCGCCGGCGTGTGATCGGTGCGGCGTGCCGCCACGTCGCGGAAGTCGATGGGCAGTGCAATCGCCATGCCACGTCCGGACACGACGCTCGCAGGTCGCTCGGAGGTGATCTTAGTCGTGACGGAGCCCTCGTCCTCGATGCTCCGGCGTGCGGTGCGTGTGGTGGTGCACGCGGCGGCCCGGGCCTTGGCCGCAGCCCGGACCGCGACACGCTGCCGGACGAGCCGAGCGGCGGCGGTGCGGATCCGCTTCGTGCGAGCAGCGCTCGGTCGCTGGGCGCGCAGGCGCACCAGCTCGCGGGTCGCGGCGCGCTGGGCGGCGGTCGCCCTGGAGAGCCGGAAGCCAGCGGTCCCGCACGGCGTGGCGCGGGTGAACGCCGAGGCACCGAGGTCGCTGACGCCGCGCGCCTCCGCAGCCTCGATCACGGTCTCGGCGGCGACGGCACGCAGTCCCCGGATGCCGTGCGCTGGCGAGGTCGCCGATGCGATCGTCGGGGCGCCGAGCGCCGCGAGCACGACCATCGCCACCACGACGGCGAATCGGAGGGGCGCTGGGTGGCACCGGGATGTGGGAGCGGACGGAATGGACATGGCTCGTTCGCGCCCGCGAGATCTCGCGGCGGGCACCCCCTCCCCATCGGCGGGGCGAACGCCCCCCTGTAGGAGTGTCCGCAGATCCCCCGTTCGGGGGGTGTCGCCGGTAGGCCAGATGGCACCTTCGGGGACAGCAGCTGCGGGATTTCCCGTGCATGGGAGCACGGCTGCAACAGCGATCGCGCCGACAGGCGCTCGTGCAACGCCCGAGGCCGAGGTCGGGCTCATGCTGCGCACCGATCCTGCCGATGCAGCTCCGGTACGTCACGACACTGCGCGTCCCCGATGGGGAGGCGCCCGGCCACGGAGGGCTGCGACAGATGAGCACATTCAGCGTCGGCGGCCTCTCGAGCGGCCTGGACACCAAGAGCATCATCAGCCAGCTCATGGACATCGAGGCACGGCCTCGGGTCCGCAAGGAGTGGAGCTCGCAGCTCTGGAAGGCGCGCCAGACGGTCTGGAGCGACCTGAACACCAAGCTCTCGACGCTGCAGGCGAAGGCCACCTCCCTCAACAACCCGGCGACGTGGTCCTCGAGCGGAGTCACCTCGAGCGACGCCACCCGCCTCACCGGCGCACTCAGCGGCCCGAATCCAGCGGTCGGCACGTATGCGCTCAACGTCTCCCAGCTGGCGACCACCGAGGTGTGGAACGCGGCCAACGCCACGCCCCCGTCGGTCGGCGGCGCGCGCCAGTCCGGCTCGTGGTACCAGGGTGCCTTCACCGAGGCGACCGGCTCCGTGTTGCTGACGAACCTCACCGACGTCGATGGCAGCTCGCTCGGCCTCGACGCGGGCTCCACCATCTCCATGAGCGCGACCAAGAACGGTTCACCCGTCACCGGGTCGTTCAACGTGACCGCGGGTTCGACGCTCGACGACCTCGCCCAGTGGGCCGAATCCAACTTCCCCGGCGCCTCGTTCACCGTGAACGGTGACGGTACGGTGTCGTTCCAGAGCGCGCCGGGCGCCGCCAACGAGATCACGTCGATGTCGTTCACGGCCACCGACAGCTCAGCGGCCTCGCTCGGCGTGTTCAACGGGACCGCCGGCGCGTCCAGCTCCTTCAGCGCGCCGCCCTCAGGTGGCGGGGGCGCCGACACGCTCACCATCACCCAGGGCGCCTCCGTCTGGAACGTCGCGATCGGCGCTGGCGCCGACGACACCGCGATCGCCGCGGCGATCAACGGGACCGCAGGCATCGGCGTCACCGCAAGCGTGGTGGCCGGCAAGCTTCGCATCGCCTCGACCGCCTCCGGCGCGGCCGGCGACTTCACCGTGACGAGCAGTGGCGGCATGGTCGCCGCGCTCGGGCTCGCGCAGGGCGTGAACGGCCAGGACGCGATGTTCGACGTCAACGGCACCAGCTACTCGCGCAGCAAGAACACGGGCATCGGCGACGTGCTCGCCGACGTGTCGCTCGACCTGCTTGCGACGACGACGAGTGCGGTGACGCTGACCGTCAAGAACGGCTCGGCGTCCGCCGCGGACATGAAGAAGAAGCTGCTGGAGTTCGTCGACCAGTACAACGCCGTGGTCGACATGGTCAACGCCAAGACCAGCGAGAAGAAGGTCGTCAACCCGAAGACCCTCAACGATTTCGTCGCCGCGCCCCTGTCGCGCGACTTCCAGTTGTCCAACATCGGCTACGAGCTGCGGCGCTGGGCGACCGACACGGTGTCGGGCCTCGCGGGCACCGATTCGCTCGACGACATCGGCATCACGACCGGCGAGGTCACCGCCGGCTACAGCGCCGCGAATGCATCTGGTCGGCTCGTCGTGGACGAGGCCAAGCTGGATGCGGCGCTCGCGGCGAACCCGGACAAGGTCAAGGACCTGTTCACCAAGGTGGGTGGCGGCGCCGGCATGGCCGACGACGGCATCTCGCGCCGGATCTCCACGCTCGTGAGCGGATGGCGCACCGGCGGTGCGGTGGATTCCGCGATGCGTGGCGCGTCGCGACAGATCTCCGACATCCAGTCGACGATCGACCGCATGAACGAGCGCCTCGACCGCAAGCGCAGCTACTACGAGCGCATGTTCTCCGGCCTCGAGACGTCGCTGGGACGCATCCAGTCCCAGAACTCCTGGCTCTCGGGCCAGTTCACCGCGCTCTCGAGCTGACCCGCGCGGCGTCGGCCGCTTCCGTGATCCCCCCTTGCCAGAACTCCCGAATGGGTGCACGCTGGTTCCGAGGGACAGCTACGTGTCGTGTGGGACGCGTGGCGCTACTGGACGGAATCAGGGGGCGTAACCAGGATGGCTATGACTATTGGAAGCGGCGCGGGCTCACCCGTGACCTTCACGACACCGCTCGGCGACATGACGTCGCAGCAGGTCAACGCGAACACGCTGGCGCCGCCCACGGCTCCACCGCTGACCGGTGCACCCGGCTCCGCTGCTCCGGCAGGTGCCACGCAGACGATCGCCGGTGCGACCGGCGGCGGGGCGGCAGCTCCGACCGGCGCCGCGCAGGCAGCTGCAGGTACCGTCGTCGGCGGTGGTGCTCCGGGCAAGGCTGAAGGCGGCGGCGCGACCGACGTCAACGCACAGCTCGTCGCAGCGCTGCAGCAGCTCGTCACCGTGCTCAACCAGCTCGTGGCTGCGCTCTCCGCTCAGGTCGGCGGCGCCAACGGCGCGGCGACCGGCACGTCCAATGGCGGCGGCCCCGCCATGAAGGCTGGCGGTCCCGGGCAGATGCCGACGCAGACTCCGATGCAGGTGCCCGGTGGCGGCGCTCCCGGCAAGCCACAGCTTGCAGGCGGCGGCGCGGCAGGTGCGCCTCCGACGCCGACCGGCACGCCGGCCCCGGCAGCGCAGCCGGCAGCCCCGGGTGCGACGGGTGGTGGCGCCGCAGCGGCGACCGACCACGCGAGCACGCCGCACACGCACTGACACGCGCGGCAGGCACACGAAAGTCACGACGGGGGCGGGATGCATCTGCATCACGCCCCCGTTGCCATGCGTGGTCGCGTAATATCGGCGCGAACCAGCAACGAGCCTGCGCCGACGCGTCACGCGCCGGAGCGACTCCATCCCCAGGGGCCCCATCCGCATGGATCTCTACGAACACCAGGGCAAGGAGCTCTTCGCCCGCCACGGCGTGAACGTCAGCGCCGGCAAGGTCGCGTACACGCCCGAGGAAGCCGAAGCCGCAGCACGCGAGCTCGGTGGCCAGGTCGTCGTGAAGGCGCAGGTCCTCATGGGTGGCCGCGGCAAGGCCGGCGGCATCAAGCTCGCCAACGATCCCGCGGAGGCGAAGGCCAAGGCCGAGGACATCATCGGCCTCGACATCAAGGGCCACGTCGTGCGTCGGCTCTGGATCGAGGACGCGAGCGACATCGATCGGGAGTACTACTTCTCGATCAACTTCGACCGCACCGAGAAGGCAGTCCTGCTCATGCTCTCCACCGAAGGAGGCATGGACATCGAGGAAGTCGCGGAAAAGACCCCCGAGAAGCTGGCCACGATGCACATCGACCCGGTCTGGGGCCTGCGCGCGTTCGAGGCGCGACAGCTCGCATTCCGCGCGAACATCGACGCGGACGTGCGCAACAAGGTCGTCGCGATGATGCTGCAGCTCTACGATGCATTCATCAAGGAAGACGCGATGCTGGTGGAGGTCAACCCGCTGCTCATCACCCCGACGGGTGAGGTCAAGGCGCTCGACTCCAAGTTCTCCGTCGACGACAACGCGCTGTTCCGCCACCCCGACGTCGCCGCGATGCGCGACGTGCACGCGCAGGATCCGCAGGAGCTTATGGCGCACGAGATGGGCGTCACGTACGTCAAGCTCGACGGCGTGGTCGGCATCCTCGGCAACTGCGCGGGCCTGGTGATGAGCACCCTCGTCGTGATCCAGCAGGCTTG
>JAOPYU010000106.1 GCA_025964455.1 Thermoleophilia bacterium
CCGATCTCGTCGCCGTAGTAGATGACCGGCGTGCCCGGCAGCGAGAAGAGCAGGCTGTTCATCAGCTCGATGAGGCGGCGGTTGTTGCCGAGCAGCGGCGCCAGGCGTCGGCGGATGCCGAGGTTGATGCGCGCGCGCTCGTCCTCCGCGTAGGAGCGCCACATGTAGTCGCGCTCCTCGTCGGTCACCATCTCGAGCGTCAATTCATCGTGGTTGCGAAGGAAGGTCGCCCACTGCGCACCCTCGGGGATCTCCGGCGTCTCGTCGAGGATGTCGATGATGGGGAAGCGATCCTCCATGCGGATCGACATGTACATGCGCGGCATGAGCGGGAAGTGGAACGCCATGTGGCACTCGTCGCCGTCGCCGAAGTAGTCGACCACCTCGTCGGGCCACATGTTCGCCTCGGCGAGCAGCATCTTGTCGTCGTGGGTCGCATCCACGTGCGCGCGCAGGTCCTTGAGCGCCTGGTGGGTCTCGGGCAGGTTCTCGCAGTTGGTGCCCTCGCGCTCGAACAGGTACGGCACGGCATCAAGGCGCAGGCCGTCGACGCCCATGTCGAACCAGTAGTCGACGATCGAGTAGAGCTCCTTGACGACGTCGGGGTTCTCCCAGTTGAGGTCGGGCTGGTGGGAGTAGAACCGGTGCCAGTAGTACGCGTTGGCGACCGGGTCCCAGCTCCAGTTGGACGTCTCGAAGTCCTTGAAGATGATCCGCGTGTCCTCGTACTTGTGGACGGTGTCGCTCCACACATACCAGTCGCGGTGGGGGTGTCCGGGCTTGGCGCGGCGCGCGCGCTGGAACCACGCGTGCTCGTCGGACGTGTGGTTGAGCACGAGCTCGGTGATCACGCGCAGGCCGCGCGACTTGGCTTCCTTCACGAAGGCCTTGAAGCCGCGCAGGTCGCCGTAGGCGGGGTGCACCTGTCGGTAATCGGCGGTGTCGTAGCCGTCGTCGCGCAGCGGGGATGGATAGAACGGCAGCAGCCAGATCGCGGTGACGCCGAGGTCCTGCAGGTAGTCGAGGCGCTCCATGAGCCCGCGGAAGTCACCGATTCCGTCGCCATTGGAATCGCGATAGACCTTCACGTGCAGCTGGTAGATCACCGCGTCTTGATACCAGCGTGTCTGCGTCTCGCCCATGTGTCCGTCCGCTCCGTCGCCGCTCACGTGTAGCCGTCGACGTCGTGCTCGTCGCGGTGCGCACGGCCGCGCACGTGCAGGACGTGCGCCGGCAGCACCGTCGGGTCGAGCTCGACGTAATTGCTGGATCCCTGCCACTGGTAGGTCGCCCCGCCCAGGTGGTCGTGCACCGAGAACGGCTCGTCGCCGCCCAGCCCGAGCGCCTCGAGGTCCAGGTGCACGAACCCGCCCTGGCGCCACTCCCCGTCGAGGTTGACCACCACGAGCACGACGTCGGAGCCGTCCAGCGAGGTCTTGCTGTAGGCGAGGATCTGGTCGTTGTCGCAGTCATGGAAGCGGAGCGTGTCGTTGCGGCGCAGCGCCGGGTGCTCGTGGCGCGCGGCGTTGACGAGCCGGATGACCTCGTCGAGCGAGCGGTACGCATCGAGCTTGCGGTGGCGGACCTGGTACTTCTCCGAGTCCAGGTACTCCTCGCTGCCGGGGCCGGCGGCGTCGGATTCCATGAGCTCGAAGGCGGGGCCGTAGATGCCGTAGCTCGCGGTGAGCGTGGCAGCGAGCACGAGGCGGGCCACGTAGGTGCCGCGCGAGGCGTGCTGCAGCTGATCGGTGAGGATGTCAGGCGTGTTCGGCCAGAAGTTGGGACGGAACACGTCGGAGGCGGGCGGCGATGTCAATTCCTCGAGGTACTCGCGCAGCTCGTCGCGGCCCTGGCGCCAGGCGAAGTACGTGTAGGACTGGCTGAAGCCGAGCTTGGCGAGGCGGTACATCACCTTGGGCCGCGTGAATGCTTCGGACAGGAACACCACGTCGGGCTGCTCGCGCCGCACGGCGTCGATCATCCACTCCCAGAACGGGAACGCCTTGGTGTGCGGGTTGTCGACGCGGAAGATGCGCACGCCACGCGCCACCCAGAAGTCGACGACTGACTTGAGGCCGTGCCAGAGCTCCTCCCAGTCGTCCGTCTCGAAGTCGATCGGGTAGATGTCCTGGTATTTCTTGGGCGGGTTCTCCGCGTACTGGATCGTGCCGTCGGGCCGCGCGCGGAACCAGCTCGGGTGCTCGGTCACCCACGGGTGGTCCGGAGCGCACTGGTAGGCGAGGTCAAGGGCGAGCTCGAGGCCGTGCTCGGTGCACGCGGCGAGCAGGCGGTCGAAGTCGTCGAGCGTGCCGAGCTCCGGATGGATGGCGGTGTGCCCGCCCTCGCTCGAACCGATCGCCCACGGGCTGCCGGGGTCGTCGGGGCCCGCGACGGTCGAGTTGTTGGGGCCCTTGCGATGGGCCTGCCCGATCGGGTGGATCGGCGGCAGGTAGAGCACGTCGAAGCCCATGCGTGCGATCCGCGGCAGCTCGGCCTCGAGGTCGGCGAGCGTGCCGGCGCGATCGGGGTCCGGCGAGGTCGAGCGCGGGAAGCGCTCGTACCAGGCACCTGACAGGGCGCGTTCGCGTTCGACCTCGATCGCCAGCTCGCGACCCAGCTCGGTCGACTGCGAGCGATCCGGCGTGGAACGCATGAGCGCGTCGAGCCCGTCCGAGAGCGCGGCGGCGATCGCTTCGTCGCTGCCGGTCTCGAGCAGCTCGGCGTACTCGGTCAGCTGCTCGGCGCCGGCCCCATCGCCGATCCGCTCGGCGGCGCCGCGCACGTGGGTCGCACCGATGCGCAGGTCGACGGTCACGTCCTGCTCGGCGTCCACGCGCTTGCGCAGGTCGCCGCGCCAGGTGCCCCAATGATCCACCCAGGCCTCGAAGGTGACGCGGTAACGACCCATCCGCTCGAGCGGCACCTCGCCACGCCAGCGATCGTTGCCGAGCTCGTGGAGGGGCGCCTAGCGCCAGCGGCGCACGGATGCGTGGCGCCAGCGCACGACACCTGCGAAGCGGTCGTGCCCGTCGGCGAAGGCGTCGACCTCGGCCAGCAGCATGTCGCCGAGGATCCGCCGAGCCGGGAAGCGGCCGGCATCGACCTCCGGGGCGGGCGCCTCGAGGGCGACGCGACGGCGCGCGCACGCTCGTGTACGTGCCGTGATCTCGGCGCCGGCCGGCGTGGCATCGACGCCGCTGCGGCGCGACGCCTTGGCGCGGGTCGTGGTGGCCATGGGGTGGGGACTCCTGCGGGGACGAAAGGGTGCTGTGCTGCGCCACTACCCACCTCGGGCCGTGGCGCACCTCGCGGGCGCGTGGGCGGCGCTCCGTCGAGGCGGTCGTGTGTCGGACGGCAGGATCGGCTCGGGCCGCCCCGCTGCACTCGCGTGCGGCGAAGCGGCCCGGACCGTGCCGATCATCGGGTCAGGCGGGCGTCTCCTCGAAATCGTCGAGGGGACGGTGTGCGCCCCACCACCAGGCGGCGACCGAGACCACGAGCGTCAGCACGAGGCCGAGCGCCAGCGCCCAGCCACCCATGCCGATCGCGTCCGCGATGTCCTCGGGCTTGGAGCCGCTGGCAGCCGCCTGTGCCGCACGCGGCTGGTTGGCGGCGCTGTTCAGTGCGCTGCCGAGCAGGCCGCTCGCGCCCGCCGCGCCGAGCCACACGCCGACCAGGACCGACAGGCCCCACGCGCCGAGGGCGTGGTAGATGGCCGAGCCACGGCTGGCCCAGTGCGTGTAGCGACCGCCGACGTAGCTGCCGACGAACGTGCCACCGAGCGCGGCCAGCACGGTCCAGAT
>JAOPYU010000097.1 GCA_025964455.1 Thermoleophilia bacterium
GTGCAGGAAGGCGTGGTAGTCGGTCAGCCCGCCCGTGGGCCGCACCACCAGGTGGACCTCCTCTGGGACGCGCACCGGGATCACGCACGCGCGGGGATCCTTCTCGGGGCGATCCTCGAGGTCGGCGTGGATCGTCGGGATCGCGTCCATGTCGAACCCGAGCTCGAGCACGGTCTGCTCGCAGACCTCGACCATGCGCTCGCGCGTGTAGACGTGGTCCCAGCCATGGAGGGAGCGCATGTAGGCGGCATGCGCGCGCGAGGGGCGCTCGACGTCGCGACCGAGCAGCGCAGGGAAGAGCACCGCGGCCTGGGTTGCGTACGCAGCAGCGGTCTGGTCGGCGACGTCACTCACCTGGCGTGAGAAGCGGGCGATGTCGATGCCCATGCGGGCCGACGCGATCCCGACCTCGCCGTCCAGGCCGAAGACTGCAGCGCGCAACTCCTGGGAGCGTGCTGCGAGCTCGATGTCGCGCGAGGCGAACTCCTCGTCCGCGCGACACATCAGGGCGAAGATCGCCTCGCGACGCTCGAAGTCCTCCTCGGCTGCCACCATCGCGCCCAGCGCGTTGCTCGACCGCGGCTCGCCGTCGAAGTCGACCCGCCAGGCGAGGCGCTCGTTGGTGAGGTCCTGCGCGGCCTGCACGACGTCGGCGGCCGCGACGGAATCGGCGGCCTCGAACCAGAGCCGGTCGAGCCGCTCGCGCTCATCATCGTCCCGCGCCTGCTCGCGCGCGCCCGCGAGCGACGCGAGCTGCTCGGGGGTGTAGAGGTGGGCGTACTCGGCGTAGATGTCCGCGAAGCGCGATTCGTCCTGCAGACCGACGATGACCTTGCGCCAGTCATCCGCTCCCTCGACGAGGTGTCGTTCGATGGCCGATGCGAATTCAGAAGGGGAGAGCGAGGCTGCAGTCATGGCCCGACACTATCGCGCGTCGTCATCGCGATGGGGGCTGGATTTCCAGTCGTCACGGTCGTGGCACGAACTTGGCACAAACACTTGACGATATCCCCCTTGCCGTAGTTCACTTGCATCAGAGACAATAACGTAGTGCTTCTCCCCGCATGCCCCACACCTTCCCCCACACACCCGCATCGCCCGCCGCAGCCAGCTGTGGAACGAGCGCAGGCCTCGATCGAGCTGCTCGGCTCGCTCCCGGTGCTGCTGCTCGGGCTGCTCGCCTGCACGCAGGCCATGCTCATCGCGCTGGCGCTGCTCTTCGCCCAGTCCGCGGCGGATCGAGCCGCTCGCGGGGCATCGCACCGGCAGGCCGTCGCATCGGTTCCCGCCCCGTGGCGCGCCCGGACCTCGGTTTGGTCGGATCGCTCGGTGGCACACGTGGTGGTCAGGCCGCCTGCCGTGCTGCCGGGCGCTTCGCACATCCGCATCGAGGCGCGCAGCGAGGTGCCTGCATGAGCCGCGAGCGAGGACAGGCGCTGGTGGAGGCCGTGGCTGCACTGCCGGTCTGCGTCGCGAGTGCGCTGCTGCTGGTCGACGCCGGCATCATCGTCCGAGACCGGATTGCCGTCTCCCAGGCCGCCACCCGGGCCGTCGAGGCAACGATCGAGGGCCGCGACGCCGCAGCTGCCGCCCACGGCGCCCTGCCCGCCGCGCTTCGCTCCGCAGCCCGTGTCGAGATCTCGGGCGCGACCATCACCGTGAGCGTCCAGAGCCGTGCCACCAGCGCCCGGCTCGTGCACCAGCCCGTCGTCCTCGCATCGCGAGCACGGCTCGACTCCGTGGAGGTGACCCGATGAGCCCCGTTCACGTCATCGTCGGAGACGACCCCCGCGCCGAGACGATGTGGGCCGGTGCCTTCACCGGCGCCGTCGACCTGTACCGCTTCGAGCGCAACATCGACGCCTTCGAGCGCCTGACGGCTGCCGAAGCGCCCGTCGACCTCGTGATCCTCACCCCGGCCCAGCGAGGACCGTTCAACCTGACGCCCGACCAGTTCGTCGCCCGCGTCCTGGAAGGCCCGCTCGCGTCTGGTCCGCAGCTCGGCAACCTCCACGTCATCGTCGTCGGCGCGCCGCTGCAGCGCAGCCACCCGCGCGCCATGTCGGTCTCCACGCTCGAAGCCGCGATCCGGCTGGTCAAGTTCGGCGAGGTCGAGCGCGCTCCGCGCCCCGCGACGCCGGCTGCTCCGGTTGCCGCTGCCCAGACCCACCGAGCCCCGACGCCGGGAGAACTGCCCTTCAGCGGCTCCGTGATCTCGCGCATCTGGGACGCACCCGATCCCCGCGAGCCCGACGTCGCTCCCCGATCTGCCTCTGCCACGTCGCCCGCTCCGCGCGCGGTCGAGGATGCGGCGCCCGCGCCGCAGGTCGTCGTCGGCGGCGGCGCACCCCAGTCTCCCCAGCTGTTCGCGCGCACGGCGGCCCCGAGCTTCGTGCTCGGCGGCGGCGCGGCGACCTCCACGGCGCCCCAGGGTGCACCCGACGTTCCTGCGCAGGTCGGTGCGCCGGGCGAGGCGATCGAGGTCGGAACCGGTCCGCTGCAGCCCTCGCGCCCCTACCAGCTCCCCAACGGCGGCGGCTACCGCGGCCCCGCGGTGCGTGGCGGCACGACACTCGCCGCGGCGCACGGCCAGCCGGTACCCCCGGCGCTCGCGTCGCAGGTGCAAGCCATGGTCTACGCCGGCCAAGTCGGCAATCCCAATGATCCGCTGCTCACGTGGTCGTCCGGCGCTCGCGCCGCGGCGCCGCCGGTGCCCGGCCAGCAGCCCGCTGCTCCGCAGGGTGTCGTCATGCAGGCACAGCCGGCCCCG
>JAOPYU010000115.1 GCA_025964455.1 Thermoleophilia bacterium
TCGCCCTCCTTGATCGCCTGGGCCACGACGAGGTCGACCGGCACCATCAGCGTGCAGTCCTCTTCCTCCGCCAGCTCGAGGATGCGCTGGGCGAGCTCGACGCCCTCGCCGTCCTCGACGAAGGACGAGCCGGTCTGCGCGCCCTTCGCCTTCAGGAAGGTGTTGGCCATCGCGCCGCCGATGAGCACGGCGTCCGCGTGTGACACGAGGCTCTCGAGCACACCGATCTTGTCCGTGACCTTGAGGCCACCGACGATGCACGTGAATGGTCGGTTGGGCGCATCCACGAGGTGCCCGAGTTGCTGGAGCTCCCGCTCGAGCAGGAAGCCCGTCACGGCCGGGATGTAGGCGGCGACGCCCGCCGTCGAGGCGTTGGCGCGGTGTACCGTGCCGAAGGCGTCGTTGACGAACAGGTCGCCAAGGCGTGCCAGCTGGCGCGCGAAGTCGGGATCGTTCGCCGTGTCCTCGGGATGGAACCGCGTGTTCTCGAGCAGCAGCACGTCACCCGGCTCGGCGGCCCAGACAGCTGCCTCCACGGCCTCGCCGACGCAGTCATCGAGGAAACCGACCGGTCGCTCGAGCATCTCGCTGAGCCGATCGGCGATGGGTCGCAGCGACAGTGCCGCCACGTGCTGGCCCTTCGGCCGGCCCAGGTGAGAGATGAGCACGACGGTCGCCTCCTGGCGACTCAGGTGCTCGATGGTCGGAAGCGCAGCGGCGATCCGGGTGTCGTCGGTAATCTCGCCGTCCTCGTCGAGCGGGACGTTGAAGTCGACGCGGACGAGGACGCGCTTGCCCGCGACCTGCTCGCCCGCGATGGACGGCAGGTCGTAGGCGCTCGGGGATGACGACATCAGACGGTGGCGCCAGCGCGGACGACGGTGCTGACGAGATCGGCCACGCGGCTCGAGTAGCCCCACTCGTTGTCGTACCACGAGAGCACCTTGACGGTGCGCCCGTGGGCCATCGTCGACTTCGCGTCGAACACGGACGAGTGCGTGTCACCGATGACGTCGCTCGAGACGATCGGATCCTCGGTGTAAGCGAGGATGCCCTTCATGGGACCCTCGGCAGCGGCCTTGATGGCGGCATTGATCTCCTCGACGGTCGCCTCGGTCTTGAGGGTCGCGACGAAGTCGGTGATCGAGCCGGCCGGGGTCGGCACGCGCAGCGAGTTGCCGTCGAGCTTGCCCTGCAGCTCCGGCATGACCAAGCCGATCGCCTTCGCGGCGCCGGTGCTGGTCGGGATGATGTTGAGCGCGGCGGCGCGCATGCGGCGCGGATCGCTGTGCGGCGCGTCCTGGAGGCGCTGGTCGCTCGTGTAGGCGTGCACCGTCGTCATGAAGCCACTCTCGATGCCCCAGTTGTCGTGGAGCACCTTGGCCACCGGCGCGAGGCAGTTGGTGGTGCAGCTCGCGTTGGAGATGACGTGGTGGTTGTCCGCGTCGTACTCGTCGTCGTTGACGCCCATCACGAGCGTCAGGTCGACGTTGGTCGCGGGCGCGGAGATGATGACCTTCTTGGCGCCGGCTGTGATGTGGGCCTTGGCCTTGTCACCGTCGGTGAAGAAGCCGGTCGATTCGATGACGACGTCGACCTCGAGCTCGCCCCACGGCAGGTTCGCCGGGTCACGCTCGGCGGTGCAGACGACGTCGTGGCCGTTCACCGAGAAGCCGGCGTCGGTCAGCTGCACGTCGGCGCCGAAGCGGCCCTGGACGCTGTCGTACTTGAGCAGGTGGACGAGGGTCGGATTGTCGACCAGGTCGTTCACGGCGACCACCTGGACGTCGCCGTCCAGCTCGACGAGACGACGGAAGACGCAGCGGCCGATGCGGCCGAACCCATTGATCGCAACACGCGTTGCCATGACACTCGCTCCTTGGGACTGGGATCAGGCGCGCGCGATGACCGCTGGAAGCGACCGTTTCGCGCCGGCGCCGGGGCCCTCCGAGCCTACAGGAGCGGCCGTGCCGCGCATATCACGGCCCCCTACATAGGCGTAGGTCACCCCGGTCGCCTCGCACTTTTTGGTCGTACATCGACAAAAAAGTGCGAGGCGACGACGGGACGCAGGGTCAGGTGATGCCGAACTCGCGTGCGATGTCGGCCGCGCCGCGGGGCAGGTCGACTGCGTGCGTAACTCGCGCGCGCAGGCGCTCGCGCACGCGAGGGTCCAGCCCGTGGCGCTCGATGATCGCGTCCGCGAGGCGGCCCGGCACGTAGCGCAGCGTGCGGCCCTGGAGCAAGTCGTAGGCGCGGGCGCGGCCCTCGCTCGAGCGGAAGTCCGCTCCGGCGAGCCGGGCGAGGTCGCGCAGCACGACCTGGGAGCGTTCGTAGGTCCGCTCACGCTCACGCTCGTGCGCCGCGCCGCCCGCGCCGGGCGCGTTCGCCGGCCGTGCGTAGGGGGTCCAGCCGGTATCGAACGACGGCGGGTGGGCCAGCAGCCCGGCATAGCGATGGGGCGAGAGGCCGGCGTCGCGCGCGAGCTGCGCCTGGATGACGGGAGTGCGACTGAAGACGTTGGCGATCCCCTCCTCCATCCACGTGAACGTCGCGGAGGGGGTTCGATCGGTGACCGAGTGCTGCACCTCGTGCGCGCCGTTGCCGGCGAGGAAGGCGACGCGGTCAGCCGCCTTGCGTAGGTACGCCTCGCGCGACGCGTGCGGATCGTAGGCGCCGGAGGCGACGAGCATGGCTCGCGCCGTGTGCGGCAGGAAGGTGATCCAGCCCTCGCCGTTCCACGCGCCTGCGCGCTGTGCGCGCGCGGCCATCGGTTCGCGCCACGACTGCAGCAGGCGACCCGCCTCGCGGGTGTCGCCAGCCGCGCCGAGCGCGGCAAGGCGTCGCCCCTCGGGCTCGGCCGGATCTTCGAGGAACGCCACCGCTCGCGCCGCGATCACGCCCTCGAGGTCATCCGGCAGGATGAATCCCTTGAGGTTGGAGTGGCGGCCCAGCGTCCCCGTCGACTCCATGGCCGCGCGCAGCTGGCGCAGGAGGCGCCCACCGGCGGCCGTCTGCGCGATCGCACCGGCGAGCGGCGAATCGGGCACGATCTCCCAGTCCGCCACCGAGGAGCCGCGCTGCTCGACCCGGAAGCGGAGCTGGTCGTTGAGCGCCCCGGCGAGCGTGCCGCGGCCGACCTTCGCATCCAGGAGGGCTGCCGGAAGCAGCGCCCTTGAACGTGGCGTCATCGCCTGCAGCGCTCCGGCCGTCTCGGTCGACGGGACAGTGCTGGGAGTGGGTACCGGCGCGAGCGCGATCGATGCGGGCGCCCCGACCCTCACGCGATGCCGAACTCCCGTGCGATCGCCGATGCGCCGCCCTTGAGGTCGACGGCGTGCTTGATCCGGTCGCGCAGTCGCTCACGCACGCTCGGATTGAGGTCGTGCTTGGCGATGATCGCGTCGGCGAGGACCCCGGGGGTGAAGCGCATGCTCTTGCGCTGAAGGAGCTCGAACGCGAGCGCCTTGCCCGCATTCGAGCGGAAGTCGCCGCCCGCCAGGCGCACGAGGTCACGCAGGACGACCTGTGAGTCGCCGTAGTTGCGGCTCGTCTCCTTGTCGTAGTCCTTCTGCGCGTCCTTGCTCAGGGTCGGCCGCTTGTACGGCTTCCAGCCGGTGTCGAAGGTTGCGTCGTGCGCGAGGTGTCCGGCGTAGACCTCCGGGCGCAGGTTGGCGGCCTTGGCGTTCGCCTTCTGGAAGGTGGGCGTGCGCGTGAACACGTTCGCCGTGCCCTCCTCCATCCAGCGGGCGGCACCGCTGTAGGCGGTCGGCGACGGATCGCTCACGGAGTGCTGTACCTCGTGCGGGCCGTTGCCCGACAGGTAGTCGGTCCAGCTCTTGGCGCGCAGCAGGGCCTTCTCGGTGTGGCGGTTCGGGTCGTAGGCCCCGGCGTTGACGAGCATCGCGCGCGACGTGTCGGGCATGAAGGTGATCCAGCCCTCGGCGTTCCAGGCACCCGCCCGGGCGATGTTCGTCGTGAGGCCTTCGCCCCACTTGCGCATGACGCGACCGGCCACCGTCGTGCGGTTCAGCTCGCCGAGGCGCTTGAGCTGCTTGCCGTCGGGATCGGTCGGGTCGTCGAGCCAGCTGAGCACGCGCCCGGCGAGCACCGATTCGTTGTCCTCGGCGAGGATGAAGCCCTTGAGGTTGGAGACCTCCTCGAGCGTGCCGGTCGAGCGCATTGCGGTCTCGAGCTGGCGGAGCAGGCCGCGTCCGGCGCGGGACTGCGTGAGCGCGGCGGCTGTCGGCGAATCCGGCGAGATCGTCCAGTCGGCGACCTGACCCGTGCGGTTCACGCGGAAGCGGACCTGGTCGTTGAGGGAGCCGGCGAGCGTGGAACGGCCCACGTGCGCGTCGAGCAGCGAATCGGGCAGCAGCGCTCGCGAGCGGGGCGTGAAGTGCCGCGCGGCGAGCTGCGTCTCCGTCGTGCCGCTCGGCGTCGCGGGGACGCTCGTGGGCGGCTTCGGCTGGGCGGCGGGAGAGATCGAGGTCAGCTGCATCCATCGAATGTCGCACGTAGATCGAACCATTGCCGAGTCGGGAGCCCCGCCGGCGGCCTGCGAGGCCGCGCCTGCTGCCCGAGGGGGCCACGCCCCCGTACGCGCACGCGATGGGCGCACGCGGGTGGATCAGGCGATGGCCACCACGCAGGCGGTGGTCGTGGTGCCCGAGGTGAGTCGGAATGAGAAGGAGCTGCTCCCGTTGGGATTTCCACCAACCTGGAATGTCGTGCCGTTCGAGGAACCTGTGCTGCCGACGCTCCCGAAGGTCACACCGCACGTGGTCCCCTCGTACACGGTGACCGTGACGGGACCGTTGAAGTAGAGCGACCCACCGACCTTGGTGTTGTTGCCGGTCCCGGTGCGGTTCCATCCCTCAACGTTTCGCACGGTGAGGGCGAGCGACGACGTGGCGCGGTTGGTGGCGACGTCGTCGACCGCGAGACCGACCGTGTAGGAGCCATCCGTCACGAGGGAGCCCCAGCCGCACGACCAGGCGCTGAACGCGGACGTGATGGTGCAGGGCGCGCCGGTCGGCGGGGTGACGGTGACCTTCGCCACGCCGGACGTGATGCCGGTGATGGCGGGATCGGTCGCCGCTCCGGTGATCGTGCTGAAGCCCTGGCGGAACGAAGCCGGAGCCGAGGCGGTGGTGGTCGGTGCGCCGGTGTCGGCGGTATACGCGACCGAAACCGTCGAGCAGGCCGACGCGTTGCCGGCGTCGTCGATGGCCCGGACGCGGATGATCGTCGTCGCGTTGGCGGGCACCGTCACGGGCGTGGCCGGGAAACTGCCGTTCGCTGCCACGCTCGCGGTGCCGGCGAGCGAGACGGTGCACGAGGCGTCGGAGTAGAACGCGACGCGCACGGGCGTGCCGGTGTCGGCCCCCGGGAGCCCGACCTCCACGATCGGCGTGAGCGAGTTGAACACCGGGGCGGTGACGCGGGTGAGTGTCGTCGGCATGGCCGGGGCGACGCCGTCGTGGCGGTACGTGAACGGCGTGGTCGAACACGCGCCGACGTTGCCCAGGGCGTCCGTGCCGGTCGCGTACAGCGTCGACGTAACATTCGCCGTGACGGTGACCGGGATCGAGAACGCGCCGCCGGTCGCGACCGCGGTGCCGAGTGCGGCTCCCGTGCATGCCGAGTTCGCGTATATGCCTACCGTGGCGCCGGCCTCGGCGGTGCCCGACACGGTCGGAGTGACCGACCTGGACGGCGACAGCGGCGAGCTCGAGCCGATTGCCGGGCTCGCGGGTCCGGTGTTGTCGTGCACGAACGTGAGGCGGGCGGAGCATGCGCTCGTCGTCGCGCCGGACGTGGCGGTGGCGGTGAAGTAGGTGGTGGTGTTGCCGTCGGCGACGACCGACGCCGCGAAGGCGCCGCTGCCGTCAGCGGTGACCTCGGCGACGAGGGGTGCGACGCACAGGTCCTTGGCGTACACGCGCACGGTTGCGCCCGGAGCCGCAGTGCCGCGAACGACCGTGGCGGTCGAGGTCGACGGGCTGTCGGGGAGCGTCGAGGCCAGCGTCGGGGCGCCGGCGGTGACCGTGACGGACTTCGTCGCGGACGTGACGGCGCCGGCCATGTCGGTCGCCGTGGCAGTGAGCACGTGGGGCCCGGCGACAGGCTGCCACGGGCACTTCCAGGCTCCGCCGACCGGCGCGTCGAAGGAGCACAGTGTGGTCGTGGAGTCACTGGTCGTAACCTGCACGACCACGCGGTGGATGCCGTAGTCGTCGCTCGCGCTGCCGGTGACCGCGGTCACGGAGGAGCTCGACACGCTTCCACTCGGTGCTGCGATCGCGACGGCGGGCGGCGTCGCATCGACCTTCACCGGAGCGTTCGTCACGGTCGAGTTTCCGAGGCGGTCGTATGCCGTGACGGCGACGTTCGGGGTCGCACCGCCGACGAGCGTCGAGTTCGAGGCGCTGACCGATAGCCCGTGGCTGAATGAAGAGCCGTCGACCGTCGCGAGGCCCGCACTCGCGGTGAGGCCGAGTGCGTTGAAGCCGGTCGAGAGCGCAGATGCGTCGGCGACGACCGAGCCGAGTCCCGATGCGTCGACCCCGACTGCTGCGAGGACGCGGTAGCTGCCGCCGGGCGCGAGCGCGCCTTGTCGGTCGGCGGCACGGAAGCGGTTGGTGGTCGAGACGACCACCGGCGTGGCGGCCGTCTGCGGACCGGCTGCATCGACAGCCGGCGCGGCGCCGGAAAGCGACACCGCAGCTGCGTTCGTGCCGGCGGCCTGGACGCTCCACGAGGTGTCGCTGACGGACACGAGGTTCGAGCGCGTCGCAATACCGTGCGCGTGGACGTTGTAGGTCGTACCGGCGACGGCGACAGGGGAGGTCTGCACCACGGCGCTGCCGAGGCCGAGCTTGGCGAGGTCCAAAGCGACATTGGCGACAGAGCCGTCACCGCACGTGTTGGTGAGGTTGGCGTAGACATCGAAGGTGCTGCCTGCCGCCGGCGCGATCACGCCGTCGACGCTGCCGCCGCCGCGCGCAGACGGCCCCTGGCCGACCACGAGGCTGCGATCGAGCGTGATGCCGCCTGTACCGAACGAGGTGGTCGCGGTGATCGAGGCCGCCTGGAGACCGCCAGCGATCGTTCGGACGCGGTAGGCGTAGGTCGCGCAGCGCGACAGCGTCGGGCTCGCGTCGCGCCAGGAGGTGATGTCGGTGGCGGTGTGCACCGTCGCGTACGAGCCGCCGCCTGCGCTGCGCTGCACCTCGTACTGCAGGCCGGTGGTGACGCCGCTCGTCGGAGCGGCCCACGTGAGATCGATACCGGCGCCGTTCGCCTGCGCCGTCAGGGCGGTCGCCGGGCGCAGCGTCGCACCTGTGACCCTCGTGGGTGCGGGGGTCGCCGAATCGGCGAGCTGCGCGAACGTCGTGGCGACACCGACGACGCCGGATGCGACGACGACCGTGAGGGTCATGGTGCCGCCGGCGACGACCTTGCGTCGGCGACGCTTCGGTGCGGCTTCCGCCGCCCCGGGAGCGGTCGCCGGGCGCGGGCGCCAGATCGCGAGGAGGATCAGCGCGAGCAGCACGGAGAGCGGCGCGACGATGAGTCCCATCCGCGCGCGCGGATGGGCGGTGACGAGCTGGAGCGCAGCGCCGAGGTGCGGGACGTGTGCGACGACGCGGTAGGCGTAACCAGATTCGTACGCGACGCCGCGCTGCCCACCGGGATGGTCGAGTCGCCAGTCGTCGGCGACCTCGTTGGCGTCGCCCTTGGTAATGAAGTAGCGCTCGCCCTCGAACTCGTAGAAGTCGACCACGCGGTGGGTCACGCGCGGGTGGTTGGGCGGCGTGACGGTGATGACGTCGCCGCGCTGGATCGTGGCGACGGGCACCTGCTCGTCCCAGATCAGCGACCGGGCGGGAATCTTGGGGTCCATGCTGCCGGTGAGCACCGAGAGCGGCGTGAGGTCCATCAACCGCCAGGCGATGAAGAAGGCGATCGCACCGAGCACAGCGCCGAGGCGCAGGAGCAGCCAGCTGATGCGGACGGAGGCCACGGCGAACCGGATCGGTCGCGGGCGCATCGCTGAGGAAATCGTGGGGGAGGCGGGCCTCTGGGGTGAGGTCCGTGTTCGGTCTGCCGTGGGGACGGCGAGTGTCCAGAGGAGGCGCCGGCGGGGTGGCCAGCGCAGGGGCGGTCGGGCCCGAGGGCCCGACCGCCGTGCGTCGATCAGGTAGATCAGGCCTTGCCGTTCGTCGCCTGCACTGCGTCGAAGCGCAGGTCGAGCGATGCGTCGGGCGCGACGGCGTCATCGCCGTCTGCCGTCGGGCACTCGCCCTCGGTCACGGTCAGCGTCAGCGTCTGGTGGGCTCCGGAGCTGATCGTTCCGAGCGACGCGGACCCG
>JAOPYU010000118.1 GCA_025964455.1 Thermoleophilia bacterium
TCCGCAGGCAGCAGCCGCTCGAAGCGCTGGAACGCGCGACGATCGGCGCCGAGACCGTGCAGGAGGCGAACTTCGCTCATCGGGTCCGTGTCAGCCCTGGGCGAGGTTGCGAAGGACGTACTGCAGGATCCCGCCGTGGCGGTAGTAGGAGACTTCCTTGGGCGTGTCCACGCGCACGAGCGCGCGGAACTGGCGGCGCATGCCGTCCTCGCCCTTGGCCGTCACCGTGATCGCTCGATCGCCAGCGAGGCCCGACAGCTCGGCCTCCGGGGTGAAGAGCTCGGCGATGCCGGAGATCTCGAACGTCTCGTAGCCGGTGAGCCCGAGCTTCTGCGCGTTGTCCCCTTCGAGGAACTGCAGCGGCAGGATGCCCATGCCCACGAGGTTGGAGCGGTGGATGCGCTCGTAGCTCTCAGCGATCGCCGCGCGCACGCCGAGCAGGTTCGGGCCCTTGGCAGCCCAGTCGCGACTGGACCCCGAGCCGTACTCCTTGCCCGCGATGATCACGAGGGGAACACCCTGCTCGATGTAGCGGGCGCTCGCGTCGTAGATCGACATCTCCTTGTGGCCCGGCATGAACTGCGTGAATCCGCCGACGGTCTCGGGCGCCAGCTGGTTGCGCAGGCGCACGTTGGCGAACGTGCCGCGAACCATGACCTCGTGGTTGCCGCGTCGCGATCCGTAGGAGTTGAATGCCCGCTGCTCAACCCCGCGCTCGAGCAGGTACTTGCCGGCGGGGGTGTCAGGACGGAACACCCCGGCAGGGGAGATGTGGTCGGTGGTCACCGAATCCCCGACCTTGACCAGGCAGCGCGCGCCGAGGATGTCAGTCGGCTCCGCGGGCTTGGTCGGGAGGTTGTCGAAGTAGGACGGTCGGCGGATGTAGGTCGACTTCTCGTCCCAGGCGAAACGGTCGCCGGCCGGGGTGGGCAGTGCGCGCCAGCGCTCGTCACCTTCGTAGACGGCGGCGTACTCGCTCGTGAACATCGACCCCTTGACGCACTCGCCGACGGTCGTGGCGATCTCCTCGTGCGTCGGCCAGATGTCACTCAGGAACACCTCCGAGCCGTCGGAGCCGATGCCGATCGGCTCGGTCGCGGGATCCCAGTCCATGTGACCGGCGATCGCGTAGGCGACCACGAGCGGCGGCGACGCGAGGAAGTTCATCTTCACGTCGTTGTTGATGCGGCCCTCGAAGTTGCGGTTGCCCGAGAGCACGCTCGCGACGACGAGGTCCTCGTCCTGCACCTGCTTGAGGATGTCGTCGGGCAGCGGGCCGGAGTTGCCGATGCAGGTCGTGCAGCCGTAGCCGACGGTGTAGAAGCCGAGGGCATCGAGGTCCTCGTCGAGACCGGCGTGCTCGAGGTAGCGCGTCACCACGGTCGAGCCGGGCGCGAGGCTGGGCTTCACCCACGGGGCGGAGGTCAGGCCGAGCGCGCGCGCCTTGCGTGCCAGCAGGCCGGCGGCGACCATGACCGAGGGGTTGGAGGTGTTGGTGCACGACGTGATCGCGGCAATCACGACCGAGCCGTCGTTGACCTTGGTCTCGGTGAGCGTCGCGGTGCCACCCTGCTCGGACGCCGTGGCGCCGTGCATCGGCTGGCGTGTGCCCTTCTCGCCGGGCTTCAGCGGCTGCAGTTCGCGCTTGAACGTGGACTTGATCGCCGAGAGCGCGATGCGGTCCTGCGGGCGACGCGGGCCGGCGACTGCCGGCTCGACCGTGGACAGGTCCAGGTGCAGGGACTCGGTGTAGCGAGCCGGCTGCGATTCGGCGGTGCGGAACATGCCCTGCGCCGTGTAGTAGTCGCGCACGAGCTGGATCTGCTCGGGCGAGCGTCCGGTCAGCTCCAGGTAGCGCAGCGTCTCCTCGTCGACGGGGAAGATCGCGCAGGTCGAGCCGAACTCCGGGCTCATGTTGCCGATCGTCGCGCGGTCGGCGAGCTGCAGCTTGTCGAGGCCGGAGCCCCAGAACTCGACGAAGCGCCCGACGACGCCGAGCTCGCGCAGCATCTCGGTCACGCGGAGCACGAGGTCGGTGGCGGTCGCGCCCTCCGGCAGTGCGTTGGTCAGCTCGAAGCCGACGACCTGCGGGATGAGCATCGAGACGGGCTGGCCGAGCATGGCTGCCTCGGCCTCGATGCCGCCGACGCCCCAGCCGAGCACGCCGAGGCCGTTGGCCATCGTCGTGTGCGAATCCGTCCCGACGAGGGTGTCGGGGTAGACGAGGTCAGTGCCGTCGGTGCCGCCGCCAGCTTCGACGAAGGCGACCTGCGACAGGTACTCGATGTTGATCTGGTGGACGATCCCGGCGCCGGGCGGCACGGCCGTGAAGTTGCGGAAGGCGCCCTGGCCCCAGCGCAGGAAGGCGTAGCGCTCGCCGTTGCGCTCGTACTCCAGCTCGATGTTCTTCTCGAGGGCGAGGTGCGAGCGGGCATGGTCGACCTGGACGGAGTGGTCGATCACGAGGTCAACGGGGCGCAGCGGGTTGATCTTGGAGGGATCGCCGCCGAGCTCAGCCATCGCGTCGCGCATCGCGGCGAGGTCGACGACCGCGGGCACGCCGGTGAAGTCCTGCAGCAACACACGCGACGGGGTGTAGGCGATCTCGGTCGTGGGCTTGGCGGCGGGATCCCAGCCGGCAAGCGCCTCGATGTCCTTGGCCGTGACGGCGACGCCGTCCTCGAGGCGGAGCAGGTTCTCGAGCAGCACCCGGAGCGAGAACGGCAGCGTCGCGACCTGCGGGAACCGCTCGATCAGCGTCGGGAGCGAGTAGTACTCGACCGAACGACCGCCGCTCTCGAGGGTGGTCCGGGTCCCGAAGCTGTCCGCCATGTGGTGCCTTTCGCGCGCGTGTGAAATCCGGCAACCATCCTAGCTTGGCAGCGCGCCCACGTGGCGACGCGTCATGTATACGGGTAAGGGTTGTGCATGAGCACGCAGCATTCGCTCCTCGAACGTACATGGCCCCCGCAGCGCATCCGCGTGCGCAGCGAACGCCTGGAGCTGCGGCTGCCGGTCGAGGCCGAGGTGCTCGAGATCGTCGACCGCGCGTCGCGGCCCGGCGCGGTGCACGATCCGGACGACATGCCGTTCGCAG
The DNA here is from genome assembly GCA_025964455.1 of Thermoleophilia bacterium. Next base: position 3,098 of record JAOPYU010000118.1, read on the forward strand.
GGCCGTGGACCGACGGCGAGCCCGCGATGATCCGCCAGCGCGGCTACCAGTGGCACGCCCAGCAGCGAGCGAACTGGGAGCCCGATCGATGGACGCTGCTGCTCGCGGCCTTCGTGGACGGGGAGCCGGTCGGTGCGCAAGACATCGGGGCGACGGACTTCCGGCTCCGGCGCGAGGTGGGCTCGGGATCGTGGCTGCTGCGCTCGATGCAGGGCGGCGGCCTCGGCACGGAGATGCGCGAGCTCATGCTCCACCTCGCCTTCGAGGGGCTGGGTGCGCTCGCGGCGAACTCGAGCGCCTACCTCGACAACCCGGCATCGCAGCGTGTCAGTGCCAAGTCCGGGTACGCGCCAAACGGCGTCGCGGCGGTCGTCCGCTCGCGCGGGGCGCACGCTCCCGGCGGTGAGCTCCAGGAGCGGGCGATGGAGCAGCTGTTCCGCATCGAGCGCGGTGCGTGGATGCCGCGCCGCCGCGATGACATCGAGCTGGCGGGTCTGGACGATGAGGTGCTTGCGATGTTCGGGAGGGATCGGACTGAGACCCCGCGGATGCGGCGGCCACGGCTGCGGCCCGGGCGGGCCGCTTCGGGCATCGGACGATTCCGGACGGCGGTGGTTGCCGTGAGGATGGACGGTGATCGCGCGCCGCACGGACGTGGCGCGCTCCAGCACGACAAGGAACGTCTCCCATGCGCCTCGATGCAGCCCCCGCCGCCTACCCGGTCAATCCCGGCGTCCTCGCCTCCCAGCTCGGTGAGCTCGCGGTCGACCTGACCCGCCTCGACGTGAAGCTCGAGGAGAACCAGGCGAACCGTCGGTACCCCACCAACGGCTACCCCGAGTGGTTCCGCGGCATCGCCGACCGGCTCGACGCCGCCCGCACCGGCGTGGCGCAGCTCGCGCCGCAGCGCGAGGACCTGGTCCACCGCATGGGGCAGGAGACGATCGACCTGGGTGAGTACGCAGGCCAGACGCGCGTCATGCAGAACCACCAGCTCAGCTTCTCGAGCGGGTGGGACACGCTGCTCGACGGCACGATCCGCACGGTGCAGGAAGCTGCCGGCGTGGTCGGATCGCTGACCTCGGGCCCGAGCTTCCCGCCGAGCAACCCGCCCGTCCCGGGCAACGGCAACGGCCAGGTCATCCAGGACGCCACGCGCGCCGCGAAGCTGGTGCGCCAGTCGCTCGCCACCATCGCGGGACTGCCCACCGAGGACACCGGCTCGGCAGCCACCAAGGATGCACGCCTCGCGGCCTACCACCTGAACATGGACGCGCAGCAGCTCATCGAGCCGTACTTCAACGGCGGCGACGCGTACGTCACCAGCACGCTGCGCAAGGCCGACGCCCACCTCGAGGACGCCAACTGGCAGCTCGCCAAGAAGCCGAGCCCCGACGGTCGCTTCAACGGCGTCGACGTCCCCGGAGCCCAGCGCGACACCGAGGCCGCGGCGACCACGCTCGAGCAGCTCGTGTCGGCCCTCTCCAGCGGCGCCTGACACCACCCCGCGCGCGCACGAACGCATCCCACACGAACGACTGGACACCAGCATGAACCTCGCCGCCGTCCCCCCGACGCCCGCCACGCCGCCGGCGACCAAGCTCGATCCCGCCGCCTTGCAGGGGCA
>JAOPYU010000147.1 GCA_025964455.1 Thermoleophilia bacterium
TCGGATGCTGGACTGCAACACGCAGGGGCTCCGCAGCGGTGACTGATCGATCTGCTGCGACATGACGATGAACCACGCCACGCGCCGGTCGCCCGAATACGGAGCGGCCGCTTGTCGTTGGGTCACCTGCTCGCCACGAGCCAGGTCCCGGCGATCCGCACCGCTCCAGACGCAGGAGCCATCGCATGCAGCAGTCCCCCGCCACCGGCACCACGACCTCGATCTACGCCGCGATCCTCGACATGGACGCCTCCGAGCTCGACGCCTTCCGCCAGCGCCTGCGCCGCCGCTACGGCCGCGAGGAGCTCATCGAGGAGCTGCGCGCCTGCGCCGCCCGCATCGGCGCATCGCCCACCATGCGCCAGTTCGCCGAGGATCCCGAGGCGACGATCCACCCGCAGACGGTGGTCGACCACTTCGGCTCCTGGAACACCGCCAAGCGCGAGGCCGGCCTGATGCCGCGACGCCGCGCGACCCAGGAGGAGCTGATCGAGGCCCTTCGCGCACTCGGCCAGGAGCTCGGTCGCCGACCCTCCACCAAGGACCTCGAGGCTGCACGCGGTCGCGTGCCGAGCCGCGGCGTCTACGTGAAGGCGTTCGGATCGATGCGCGAGGCACTCGCCCTCGCCGGCTTCGACATGCCGACCCGCGACGAGCGCCTCGGCCGCTCGATCGACCACGGCGCCGCATTCCTGCTGCGCACCGGTCGTCTCCCGAGCTTCCGTGACTGGGAGCGCATCCGCGGCGACCGCGACGAGATCATGACGTCGTGGCAGCTCTACCGGACCTTCGAGAAGCTGGGTGGCGCGTGGAGCGCGTTCCAGTTCGCCGTCGACGAGCGCTCGCGCGAGCTCGCCGCCGAGGCCGTCGCCGCCTGACCCGCCCTACTTGCGGAAGGGCGAGCGGGTCGAGGTGATGTCGTCGAAGTCGTTGACGATGTTGAAGTACTGCGACGCGGCCGTGCCGGCCGGAACCGCCGTGATCGGTGCGATCGTGGTCGCGTACTTCTTGATCCACTCGATGTTGGGCTTCATGAGCATCTGGTTCTTGGCCAGCAGGCCGCCCGCCCCGGCGTTCGCCGTGATGGAGCGCTCCGTCAGCTTGCCGATGCCGTAGGTCCCGCCAACGGTGAGCGCGCCGGCTGCGGCCGTGAGGCCCCACATGAGGCGCTTGCGGTCCGGGTCCTCCTCGCCGGCAGCGGTGTTGGCGAGCATGAGCGTGCCGATGCCGCCGGCGCTGGCCAGGATCGCGCGGTTGGAGAATGCGGCGTCCTTGGCCATCGGAGCCACGGTCTTGACGATGTTGATGGCGTCGGAGTCGAGCAGCTTCTTGCCGAGCGCGGCCGAGGCCGTGCGGATCTGGTCCGCGTTGAGGGCGCCGGGCAGCTTGATCATCGAGCCGCCGTTGACGGCGAACGTCGTGGAGCCCTCGGCGGCGAACGTCGCGCCCATGCCGAACTTCTTGAAGAGCTCGGGCTTGAGCAGGAAGACCACGCCAGCGGCGATGCCGACCGCAGCGCCACCGGCGACGGCGCGGGCGATCTTCACCTGCTGGTTGCTCTTCTCCGCAGCCTTCTTGTCCTCGGCCGACTTGATGTCCTTGGTGTCCTTGTACTTCTTGACCAGGTTCGGCGCGATCATCGTGATGCCGTCCGCGATGGCGGGGCCGGCGATGGCCGAGATCAGCGTCGGGGTGACGCGGATCGAGTTGGCCGCGGCGGTCGAGCCGAGCCGGTCCACGTAGCTGGAGGAGACCCCGGTCAGCGGATCGATGCGGTTGCGCAGTGCCATGAGCGCCGTCGGGCCCGCGGTCGCAGCGGCGAATCCACCCAGGCCGAGCGGATCGACCCCGGCGCGAAGGCTGCCGTCCTCATCGGTCTCGACGCCGACGAAGGTCGCGGCATCGGTGAGCGTGGAGCCGAACGAGCGACCCATCATGGCCACGCCGCCGGAGAAGCCCGTCGACGGCGTGCCGACCTCATCAACCGACTGGCCGTCGGCCACCGGATCGGCGTCGGCGCTGACCAGCGGCGTCGTCGAGGTGGGGAGCGAAGCCCGAACGTTCGCGTTCACGGATCCCATGTGCATTCCCTGTCGTCCCACGCTGCCACAGGAGTCCCGTGGTGCGTCAATTGCCGTCCCGAACAATGGGGTGGGAGATCAGAGGTGGCACTGCGCGGTGTCCAGCCGTGCGGTGTGCCGAGACCGTCCCGTCCCTGCCGATGTATCGCACTGGCGAGGGCGGACTGTTTCAGCGTTCGATGCGAGCGCCCGCCGACGCGCAGCTCAGGGCGAGCAGTTCGTGCTCGGGAAAGTCGATGGCGAGGGCGCCGAGCGCCTGCTCGACCGTGTCGGGCTCGCACCACACCAGGACGCTCGGCCCGGCGCCGGAGAGGGTCGCGCCGAGCGCGTTGGTGTGGCTGGCGGCCTCGCGCACCTCGGCGAGCTCGGGCACGAGGGCGGCGCGCTGGGGCTCGTGCACCACGTCGCAGTGCAGGGCGTCCTCGACGAGCTCCACGTGTCCGCCAATGAGCCCGCCGACGAGCAGGGAGGCGGCGCTGATGGCGCGCACGACGTCGCGGCGATCGTAGGTCGCGGGCAGGGCGGTGCGCGATTCGGCGGTGGAGAGCTCGCGATCGGGGACCACGACGAGCGGGGCCAGCCAGTCGGCGGCGCCGAGGGGGACCACGTCGGGGTCGCCGTCGGCGTCGACGTGGCACAGGACGATCCCGCCGTAGGCGCAGGCGGCGGCGTTGTCGGGGTGCCCGTCGAGCTCGGCGAGTGCGTCGAACAGCGCGTCCTCGTCCCACTCCTGCTCGATGAAGGTCCAGCCGGCGATGAGCCCACAGGCCGCGGCGGCGGTGGAGGAGCCCAGGCCACGCGCCGGCGCGATCTGGTTGTCGCAGTGCAGCTCGACGCCGGCGTCGGCGATCGACTGCCCCGCGGCCTGCTCGAACGCGCGGGCGACCAGGTTGGTGCCGTCGGTCGGGAGCGTGCCGGCGCCGTGGCCGGTCACGTGGACGGTGCCGTCGCCGTCGCGCACGCTCACCCGGTTGCGCAGCTCGAGCGCCATCGCGAGCACGTCGAAGCCCGGGCCGAGGTTGCCGCTGGAGGCGGGGGCGGAGACGGTGAATCGCGGGGATCTGGCCATGCAGGTGAGCCTACCCTCCCCGCGCCCGGCGACAGGGGGCGCTGCCGCGTCGCGGCGGGCGCTTGCCGGGGCACGTAAGCTCTTCCATGGTCTGATGGATCCGTCACCCCCCACCGATTTCCAGCGAGTGCTCGAAGCCGCACGCCGTGGCGAGGATGGAGCATGGCGTGCGCTGTACCTGGCGCACGCGCCGGCGGTGCTCGGCTACCTGCGTGCGCAGCGCGCCGTCAGTCCCGAGGACCTGGTCGGCGAGGTCTGGCTGCAGGCGGTGCGCGACCTGCACCGGTTCACGGGAGACGAGGGTGGCTTCCGTGGCTGGTTGATGACGATCGCGCACCACCGCCTGCTCGACGCGCGACGGGCCGCGACGCGCCGCCCGGTCGAGGTGGCCGAGGAGGCCGGATACACGGCGGCGTCGAGCGAGCCGGAGGCGGTGGAGCAGGTCGGCGCCGAGCAGGACCTGCACCGGCTGCTCGACGGGATGCCGGAACGCCAGCGCACCGTGCTGTACCTGCGCTACGTGCAGGACATGTCCCAGCGCGAGGTGGCCACGCTGCTCGGGGTCAGCACGCCCGCGATGAAGATGCTCCAGGCGCGCGCGCTGCGGGCGCTCGACCGCCGCGTGCGCGAGCTGGACGCAGCCGATGCGCAGGCCTCGGCCGACGCCGGTGTCGGCGCGTTACCTTTCGATCCCGAGGGACGCTCAAGGCACTGATGCGACGCTCCCCGAACAGCCACGTCGGTGAATCACCGACCGATCGCCTCGCCCGAGTGGGCGCAGCCGCGACTCCCGGGGTGGAGCACGTGGCATCTGCGCACCTCGCCGCGATCGAGCGCGAGCTGGTGATCATGCGGACGGTGGCTGCTGCTGACGCGCCCGCCCGGTCGCGCGATCGTCTGCAGCAGGGGCGACGCCCACGGGCGGTTGCGTACGCCGCGGTCTTCGCCGCGCTCGTGGTGATGCCGTCGATGGCGCTGGCGGGAGTGCTGCCCGATCCGGTGCAGCGCGCTGCATCGCGCTTCGCGGCCAACGTCGGCGTGCATGTGCCACTGCCGGAAACCGCCGCCGAGACCGCCCGCCCGCAGGTCGACGACGTGACGCGGGGGCCGAAGGACGTGGATTCAGGGAAGGCCAAGCCGGCACCGGACGCGACAGTGCCGGAGCCCTCGAATGGCCGTGGGGCGGCTACTCGAGGCACCACGCCCGGTCGGCCCGAGCCGGGCGAGGTTCGTGGCAACCGCTACGGTCAGGTGCCGGGCGGGCCCGATCGTGGCACCGCCACGCCGGGCGCGAAACCAGCCACTCCCGCGAGCGCGCCGTCGACTCCGCCTGCGTCTTCGGGCCGGCCGTCCGACCCGGGCGGCTCCAAGAGCTCTTCCCCGGCCGCATCAGCGGCGATGTCGTCAGCGCCCGCGGGCACCAAGGGCGGCGCCGGTAATGCCAGCGGCACGTCCGCCCGCGACTGACCACTGACCGGCAGGCCGGCCCGCGACTGGCGTCGCGAACCGACCTGCGGCCTGCGCTCGAGTGCCGCGCAGCGTCAGCTGCGGCGGGTCATCGCATGCCACCGCGACGTACCGGTCGCGGACGCGGGAGCGATGACGGCACGCTGCGTGGGTTGGGCAGGTGTGCCGGTCGAGCGGGTTGCGGTCGCGGCGAGGGCCGCGGGCCTGACGGGCGGGATGGTCGGGGTGATGAACGGGCCATGGACATTCGTCCTCCTGGATCGTGTGTGGATCACCGCGCCACGGCGTGGGGCGGCGGGATCCGGCGTGCGCCAGTGCGCAGGCGTCGAAGCGCGACACGTCGTTCGGAGTCAGCGGAGCCGGGATCGAGCGATCAGGGCGGTGGGACTAGCCGACGACATGCACGTTCGACGCCGCGAGACGCGGCCGGAACGTGCAGTGGGTGTCGGGAGTCCAGATCACGGTGCAGAAGCAACCAGTGCGGGGCGCCAGCCAGAAGGGCTGCAGCGCCGATGTGTGTCACCGTAGCGGGTGGTTCGGGGTCGCACAACCCCCAACGCGAAATTCGTCAGGCGTCGATCGCGGCGGAGATGGCATCGGCCGTCGGTGCGGTCCGCAGGGGCGGGGTCACGATCGTCGCCGCCGTGTCGGGATCCTTGAGCCCGTGGCCCGTCAGCACGCACACGACGCGCGAGCCGCGCTCGATGGTGCCGTCCTCGAGCGCGGAGATGAGCCCGGCGAGGCTGATGGCGGATGCGGGCTCGGCGAAGATGCCGGTCTCGGCGGCGAGCAGCGCGTAGGCCTCGACGAGCTGGGAATCCTCGCGCTTGATGATCCGCCCGGACGATTCGCTGATCGCGGCGAGCGCCTGGTCGCCCCGCGCGGGCTTGCCGATGCGGATCGCCGTCGCGATGGTCTCGGGATCCTCGACGGGTGCACCATCGACGAGCGGCGCTGCCCCGGCGGCCTGGACGCCGAGCAGCCGGGGGAGCGTCGCGATGCGCCCGTCGGCGTGCCAGCGGGTGAAGCCGCGCCAGTAGGCGGTGATGTTGCCTGCGTTGCCGACCGGGATGCAGAGCCAGTCCGGCGCCGCCCCGCCCAGGTCCTCGCAGACCTCCCAAGCGGCGGTCTGCTGCCCCTCGATGCGGTATTCGTTGACGCTGTTGACGAGCGCATAGCCCGGGCGCGAGGCGAGCTCGCGCACTGCGTGGAGGCCGTCGTCGAAGGAGCCGTCGATCTGCACGACGAGCGCGCCGGCGACCTGTGCCTGCTGCAGCTTGCCCGCGGCGATCTTGCCGCTCGGCACGACCACCACGCAGCGCAGGCCGGCTGCCGCGGCGAAGGCTGCGGCGGAGGCGCTCGTGTTGCCGGTCGACGCGCAGATGAGCGTGCTGGCGCCCTCCTGCACGGCGCGCGCGACTGCCACGCACATCCCGCGGTCCTTGAACGAGCCGGTCGGGTTGGCGAGTTCCAGCTTCAGGTGCAGCTCCACGCCGAGCCGCTCGCTCAGGCGCGGCGCATGCAGTAGCGGGGTGCCACCCTCGCCGATCGTCAGGCGCGGCGTGTCGTCGTCGACGTCGATGTCGGCGTGCCAGCGCGCGATCAGGCCGGCGCCGCGGTGCGTTGCGGGTGCGTCGACGGGATTCATCGGTCGGTCGCCTCGAGGATCGGCAGCACGGTGCGGTCGTCGCACTCCACGTTCGCGAGCGCTCGCTCCAGGTCGCCGGGGGCGCATGGATGCGTGGTGAGCACGAGCGTCGCGTGGCCCTCCCCGGCGCGCTGCTGCAGCACGCGTTCGATGCTGACGCCGGTGCCGGCGAGCGCGCCTGCCACCGCGGCGAGCACGCCGGGCTGGTCCGCGACGCGCATGCGGACGTAGTGCGATTCCTCGCGTGCGTCGCGCGGGGCCGCGCGCAGGGGGGAGACGTGGGGATCGCGCGTCAGGAAGCTGGGCTCGGAGCCGAGTACGCTGACCAGGTCGCCCGCGAGTGCGCTCGCCGTCTCCGGGCCGCCCGCGCCGGCGCCCTGCACGACCAGTCGGCCGAACGGCGCGCCGTCCACGAGCACGGCGTTGGTCGCGCCGGCGATCGACGCGAGCGGGTGCGATTCGGGCACGAGCATCGGCGTCACGTCCAGCGCGAGGTGGGTGCCGCCGCTCGACGCGGGGAGCCGCTCGGCGCGCGCCACGAGCTTGATGCGGCAGCCGAGCACGTCGGCGTGGGAAACGTCCTCGGCGGTGACCCCGGAGATGCCGGTCGTCCGTACGTCGGCGACATCGACCGTCGTGCCGAAGGCGATGCCGGCGAGGATCGCCAGCTTGGCGCCGGCGTCGATGCCTTCCACGTCTTCCGTCGGATCCGGCTCGGCGTACCCGAGGCGTTGTGCTTCCGAGAGCGCGTCGGCGTAGTCCTGGCCATGCGCGGTCATCGCGCTCAGCATGTAGTTGGTGGTTCCGTTGAGGATGCCGAGCAGTCGCTCGATGCGCGTCGCGGCGAGGCTCTCGCGCAACATGCGCACGATCGGTACCGCGCCGCACACGCTCGCCTCGAAGCGCAGCTGTGCGCCTGCTGCGGCTGCCCGTGCGAACAGCTCGGTGCCATGGCGCGCGACGAGCTGCTTGTTGGCGGTCACGACCGGGATCCCGCGGTCGAGCAACGCGAGCAGGTGCGTGCGGGTCGGCTCGATGCCGCCCATCGCCTCGCAGACCACGTCGGGATCGGTCGCCAGCAGCTCCTCGAGGCTGTCGGTGACCAGGGTGCGCTCCGGGTCGATGCCCGAGCGTGCCTTGGAGGCGTCGCGCACGAGCACGGCGCAGACCTCGATGTCGCGCTGCGTGGCGAGCCGGACGTGCTCTCGGTGCTCGACGAGCAGCGTATTGAGGGCGGAGCCGACCGTGCCGAGGCCGAGCAGTGCGACGCGCACCGGCCGGGTCGGCGCATCGCCCCGGGCCGCCTCCGTGTCGGAGGCAGGGGCGGGGGCGGTCGGCGCAGCAGAGTCCATCGCGCGCTCCTTCCCACCGACTCGCGCGGCGAAACCCACGTGTCAATCACGAAATTCCTGCATCTGAAAGAAGGAGTCCGGCGTGTCCGGCGCGAACCCATACGCGGGGTATCGGATGCAGTCGTTGTCGCGGGGGCGGCACGACCAACGGGAGGACACACACCATGACCATGATCGACGTGGATACGTCGCCACTCCAGGCGGCACGCGAATGGCGAGGCATCAACCTCGTCCAGGCATCGATGAACAGCGGGCTGCCGATGTCGCAGGCGGAGGCGCTCGAGGAGGGCGATCCGGATGCATTCGGCTCGATCGACGAGATGATCGCCGCGGCCGTGGTGTACGGCGCATCGATCGGCATCGGTCGCGACGAGGCGATGGCGCTGCTGGATCGCACCGTCTCGCGCTCCGGCGTGCAGGTGGAGCTGCCCGAGACACGCCCGAACATGGATTTCTCCGGTGCGGTGGCCGAGCGCAGTGCGCGCATCGCCGATCGCCCCGAGACCTCGCAGGCGATCGCGATCGAGCCGATGGCGCACGCGGTGCCGGTCGCGGCCGCGACGCCCGTCGCGCCGCTGACCGAGCTGCCCGTCGTGCCGACCGGCCCCACGCCCGAGCAGGCGGTTGCCGCGTCGGGCGAGATGGAGATCGAGGAGATCTTCGCCGACGCCCCGTGGGAGCGCAGTTCGTCCACCGGCGAGCTCGCCACGTGGGTCGAGGACTACGACAGCCTGGAAGCGGCCTCGCTCTCGGGCCAGTCCCGCGCCGTGAAGGCGCCGGGTCGCGGTGCCCGAGCTGGTGCGACGATGCACTCCGCGCTCGAGCGCGTGGTCGGCACCGACCGGGCGGATGCGACGGCGGACTGGGTGTCGGGCGCGCCCGAGCGCGTCGGCGACGTGCTGCGTGACGGACGCGAGCGACTGCGCCGCAGCGAGCACGCGACGCTGATCGTGGCCATCGGTGGCGGTGCGCTGCTGATCGCCCTGCTCGTCGCCATCGGCGGCGCGCTCGGCAAGGACGATGCGGCGGGCCCCGGGCCGGCGAAGCGCTCGGAGCCGAAGGCTGCTGCGCCCGCGACGCTGGATTCGACCGCCGGCACGACGACCACGACGGAGGCGGCGGCCGTGAAGCCGGCGACCCCGGCTGCAATCGTGCCGCCTGCCAAGATCACGGTCGACGTGTTCAACTCGGGCTCGCAGAAGGGTCGCGCCAAGGAAGTCGCAGCGCAGCTCAAGGCCGCGGGCTACCGGGTCGGACAGGTGACCAACGCCAGGAACTACGCGGGCGCGACGATCATCCATCCCAAGGCGATGGAGCGCGAGGCTCGCCTGCTGGCGCGCCGCACCGGCGTGACGACCCTGCAGGTCGCTCCGGGCTCGACGACCCACATCACGGTCGTGGTCGCCTGACACGCACGCCCTCCCGTTTCACCCCCCACACCACGCGCGGGTCGTCCTTCGGGGCGGCCCGCGTCGTTGTGTGAGGTCCGTTTTCGTTCGCGCTGGGAAGTGACCCGCCATGCCGATCCGCCCGATCCTCTACGACGTCCAGCCCGGTGAGTTCGTCGAGCTGTGCCTCGACCCAGCCGGCGTCCGCATCGAACTGCTCGAGGTGACGGGCCTGCGCGCAGTCGACGGTGACGCGGTGATCGGGCAGCTCAAGGGCGTGCTCGCGAAGCGCTTCGAATCCGAGCCGCGATACCGGCGTATCGTGGTCTGGACGGGGGCAGCGCTGCTGCGCGAGCACGACGAGGTGGAGTACGAGCTGGTGCATGCGTGGCTCGACGACGGCCTGCGCGACCTGCAGAACCCGTGGCGACTGCCGATGGTCGGGGAGGTCGCGGCGGCAGTGCTGCAGGGCGAGCTGCCCGAGACGATCGCCGATCGCCGGGTCGGTCCCGCGTGGGACCTCGAACACGATCGTCCCCGGCCCGTGGATCGGCGCGCCAAGCCGCGACGCTAGGCGAGCCAGCCGGGCGCGATGCGCGCGAGGCGGGCGGCGATGTAGCCGAACCCGCCGGTCGCGATGGCGACCCCGAGCACGACGAGCAGGATCCCGCCGCCGATGCGGATGGCGCGGGCGTGTCGGCGAAGTGCGCGTGAGATCGAACCGACGCGATCGAGCGCAATCGCGCCCAGCACGAAGGGGATGCCGAGCCCGAGGCCATAGGCGACGAGCAGCGTCGCGCCCCACGACGCATCCGCGCCGCCGGCCGCGATCGCCAGGATCGCGGCGAGCGCCGGACCGATGCACGGCGACCACGCGACGGCGAAGGCAGCGCCGATCGGCATGGCTGCGAGCGCGGAGGCAGGTCCGCCGAGCTGGCTCGTGCGCGACTGCAGGCGCTGCGCGGCGCCGGCGGGCACGATCGAGCGGTCGAAGATCATCGCCATCCCGAGCAGGGCGACGACCAGCCCGCTCGCGAGCTCCAGCTGCGCGCGACCCGCCTCGAGCTCGCGGGAGAAGGTGGCGGCCGTCGCCCCCAGCGCGGCGAACAGGATCGTGAAGCCGGCGACGAATCCGATCGCGCGCGGGACGGCGCCGCGCTGCTGCGTGCCCGTGCCGCCGGCCACGAATGCCACGTAGCCCGGGAGCAGCGGCGCCACGCAGGGCGACAGGAACGACGTGACCCCGGCCACGACCGCCACGGCGAGCGCTGCGATCGGGGAGTTGGGAAGGCCTGACGGATCCATTTCCCAAAGCATGATACGATGCCCCACCGGGCGACGCTTCGGCAGGCGCCCGTGCCCAAATTGGCCCCCGTACGAGGCAGCATCATGCAGACCGAAATCCACCCCACCTACGTCGACGCGACCATCGTGTGCTCCTGTGGCAACACGGTCGAGACCCGCTCGACCAAGGAAACCATCTCCGTCGAGATCTGCAGCGCCTGCCACCCGTTCTACACGGGCAAGCAGAAGCTGATGGACACCGGTGGCCGCCTCGCTCGCTTCCAGGCGAAGCTCGAGACCAAGGGTGCCGACGACGCCGCGCCGAGCAAGAAGAAGAAGGCGAACGTCCGAACCTTCACGCCGGCCGTGGATCCGAAGGTGCTCGCCGCCAAGGCTGCACGCGCCGAGGCCAAGGCACTCGAGGACGCCAAGAAGAAGAAGGAAGCCGAGGAGGCCGAGAAGGTCGCTCGTGCCGAGGCCAAGGCTGCCAAGGAAGCTGCTGCTGCCGAAGCCGCCGCTGCCGAGGCCGCTGCGCCCGCCGACGCCCCTGAGGCCGAGGCTGCTGCCGAGGCTCCCGCTGCCGAGGCCGACGCGCCCGCCGAGGATGCCGCTCCGGAGGCCGCTGCCGACGAGGCCGCCGCTCCGGCCGAAGGCGACGCCTGACCTATCGGGTGGGCGATGCGGGCCATCGCGCCCGGTAGTCGCCGCGGTGCGTCCGCCAGCCGAAGTATCGTTTCGCTACTGCCGTAGGGGCACCGTGTTCCTGCGAACCACGAGCGACCGGACCTTGGCGTAGCTGCTCCGCCAGGTCCCTTGGGGAGGTCCGAGCGATGCGTGAGATGCCGACGCGAGGTGGATGGATCGAGGTCGTCTGCGGCTCGATGTTCAGCGGCAAGAGCGAGGAGCTCATGCGCCGGCTGCGTCGCGCCCAGATCGCGCGCCAGCGCGTGGCCGTGTTCAAGCCGCAGCTCGACAACCGCTACGACGCGAGCGACGTCGTCTCCCACGACGGGACCCGCCTCGCGGCCCGCGCAGTCGACACCTCCGCCGAGATCCTGCGCCTCGTGGGCGATGCCGAAGTGGTCGGCATCGACGAGGGACAGTTCTTCGACGAGCAGATCGTCGACGTCGCCCTGCGCCTCGCCGACTCCGGCAAGCGCGTCGTGGTCGCCGCCCTCGACATGGATTTCAAGAACGAGCCGTTCGGCCCGATCCCCGGCCTCCTCGCGGTCGCGGAGTTCGTGGACAAGCTCCAGGCGATCTGCCAGGTCTGCGCCGGCCCCGCCACGCGGACCCAGCGCCTCATCGGTGGACGACCGGCGAGCCCGGACGAGCCCGTGATCCGCGTCGGTGCCAAGGAGAGCTACGAGCCCCGCTGCCGCGAGTGCCACGAGCTGCCCACCGCGCGCCCTGCGCTCGACCTGGCGGAGAGCGCCCTCGACAGCGCGATGACCGCGCAGGTCGTGGACCTCGGCAAGGTGCGACGCGAGTCGCTGCTCACGCGCTGACGCACGCGAGAGCGCACCTGCGCGAACCCGTGGGTGTCCCAGTCGCATCGGCGGGGTAGCGTCTGTTCGATGAGCCCTCGCCCTGCCGACCGCCGCCCCGTACCGTCCAGTCGCCGCCGGAGCCTGCGCCGCGCGGGCTGGATCGCCGCACGCATCCCGCGCCTGCTCCTTGCAGCGCCGCACGCAGCGGTCGGTGGCCAGGCCGTCATGGACGGCGTCATGATGCGCGGTCCGCACTCGTGGGCCGTGGCGGTCCGCCGCTACGACGGCACCATCGCGGTGCAGCACCGCGAGCTCGTCTCCTTCGCCTCCAAGCACCGGTGGGCGCGCATCCCGATCGTACGCGGCGTGGT
>JAOPYU010000157.1 GCA_025964455.1 Thermoleophilia bacterium
AGCCGGGCGCCCTTGTCGAACGCCTCGCCCGCGGCATCGTCGCGCGTGGTGCCGAGCAGCTCGACCCGCAGGCCCTCGTCCACGTCGAGTACGAGCGTGTGGCCGCCGCTCACGAGCAGGCACAGGAAGGGCGGCTCGAGCCCGGCGTCCGGGTCGAGCAGCGCACTGGCGACGTGGCCGAGCAGGTGGTCGACGGTGATGAGCGGCACCCCCGCTGCCCACGCGCGTGACTTCGCCGCCGCGATGCCGACGAGCAGCGCGCCGACGAGGCCCGGCCCCTGGGTGACCGCCACCGCGTCCATCGCGTCGACGGATCCGACGCCGGATCGGTCGAGCACGTCGCGCACCACCACGTCGACGAGCTCGAGGTGTCGTCGCGATGCGATCTCGGGCACGACGCCGCCAAACCGCTCGTGCAGCTCGGCTTGGGTGGCCACGGATTCTGCGAGCACCGTCCGTCCGCGGACCACCGCGGCTGCGGTCTCGTCGCAGGAACTCTCGATCGCGAGCACGAGCCGGTCGCTCATCGTGTCCCCTCCGATGCGTGTTCACCTTCCGCGCCGGAGCCGTCGCCCCCGCCGGCCGGTCGCGCCATCACGAGGGCGTCTTCCCCCGTGTCGGCGTAGTAGCCAGGACGCCGTCCGAGCGTGCGGAATCCGTGCGCCTCATAGAGCGCGACCGCACCGTCGTTGCCGTCCCGGACCTCGAGGGTCCACCCCTCCCCCGCCCCGTGCGCCTCGGTCTGGTCGAGCAGTTCGACCAGGAGTCGCACCGCGATGCCGCGCCGGCGGGCGATGGGGTCGACGAGGACGTTCATCACGTGCCAGTGGTCGCCGATGCGAGCCGCGAGGGCAGCGCCGACGAGACGGTCGTTCGCGCGCGGATCGCGTGCGGCGAGGTGGACGCTGTCGGTCTCGGGGCGGCCGAACTCCTCCACGTACATGGCCCGGGTCCACGGTGTCGGGAAGCACCGCGCTTCCAGCTGCAGGATGGCATCGAGGTCGGCGATGCCGAGCGGGCCCGTGACGACATCCATGCGCGGCGGCGTGGCATCGGGCGCGCGGCCGTAGTCGGGGAGCACCGCGAGCGGGTTTCCGCCGACGATGCCCGCGGGGCGCGCCAGCGCACGGCGAGCCGCACGTGCGAGCGCCGACGCGTCGATGTCGGCGCCGTCGATCCTGGGGAGGTCGGCGAGGTGTTCGTCGAGCTCGCCGGTGGGGAGCACGAGCACGGGGGACGCCGCGTGCGGCACGCCGTCGGCGTCGATGTCGAAGCGTTGCGCGAACCACTCGCCGCGACATGCATCGAGGGTCACCCACACTGCCGTGCCCGCGTGGGAGTGGCCGCCGGATTCCGCCACGACGTCGAGGGACGAGACGGCGAGCAGTGGCACCCCGAGCGTCTCGGCGATGCCGCGGGCGGTCGAGACACCGACACGAAGCCCGGTGAATCCACCGGGCCCGGTGCCGACCACGACGGCCGTGATGGACGAGCGCGGCGCATCGCCGAGCAGCTCGTCGAGCGCGACGAGGATTCCCTGCGCACGGCCTTCGATGCGCGCGCCTCGATCGTCGACGACGGTGTCGCCGAGCAGGGCGACGAGCGGGGTCGTCGTGGCAGTGTCGATGCAGGCGACGGACATGGCCGTGACTCTACGCCGGTGCGGTGCCGGGAGCGACGGGAGCCGCCGGCCGCCACGCCCGGAGCAGCTCCGGGAGCAGGGCGGCCGTCGCTCGATCCACGGGCGCCGTGACGCGCGCGACGCGGCCGTCGATCCCGGCCGGGTCCAGCTGCAGCTGCCACGCGGGACGGTCGGTGAGCCAGGGGCGGATCGCCTCAGGCCACTCGATGCAGGCGATGCCGCCGTCGAAGTAAGGCTCAAGGTCGCCCCATGCGGCGGCATCGAGGGTGCCGGCTGCGCGATAGCAGTCCAGGTGGGCGAGCCATCGCCCCTGCGGCAGCTCGTACCGGTGCGCCACGGTGTACGTGGGGCTGCGGGCGGGCTCGCGGCTGCCGAGCGCGCGGGCCAGCGCCCCGGTGAAGGTCGTCTTGCCGGCACCCATGTCACCAAGCAGCTCAAGCACGTCGCCATCGCGAAGGTGGGGCGCGAGTGCAGCGGCGAGGCGTTCGGTCTCGTCCAGGTCCACGAGGGCGAAGGTCGGCATCAGAATCCCAGGCTCAGCTGTGGCTCGTCGTCGTCACCGGAGTCGGGTGCCGCCGCGGGAAGCGGCGTTGGCACCGGCGTGGGTACGGGCGCCGGGTCCGGTGCGGTGGATCCAGCTACCGCACGCGGCGCGCCCGGCTCGGCGCGAGCGCCCTGCAGCAGGCGACCGAGCCCACGCGCATCGGCGCGCAGCGAATCGAGCAGCCCCGGCACGTGCACGGCGGCACCGGGGTGGAGCATCGGCCAGACCACGACGTCGCGTCCGCGAACCTGCGCGTGCAGCATCGTTCCGTGGACGTCGGCGAGCCGCTCCTGCCGCCCCGTGACCAAGCGGAGCGCCAGCGCCCCGAGTGTCAGCACGACGCGCGGGCGCACGAGGTCGAGCTCGCGGAACAGCCACCCCTCGCACGCTTCGACCTCGTCGGGGAACGGGGTGCGCCCGGTCGGCGGGCGGCACTTGACCACGCTCGTGAGGAAGACCTCGTCGCGTGTCAGTCCAGCATCGGCGAGGAGCCCGTCGAAGCACTCGCCCGTGCGTCCGGCCAGGAGCCGACCTTCGCGATCTTCGTGGTAGCCCGGCGCCTCGGCCACGACGAGCACCGCGGCATCGGCCGGACCAGAACCGCGCACGACCATGCGGCGGTCACGGCTCAGGCGACACAGCTCGCAGCCGCTCGCCGTCAGCTCGAGATCGGCGATCGTGTCGATGTCACCGGCGCGCACGCGCCCGCCGGTGCCCGTCGACTCGCGCGGGTGCATCAGCCGCAGCCGCCGCAGCCACCGCCGCAGCAGCCGCCGGAGCGACCCTGACCCGCGGGGCCGGGGAGGCAGCCGTCGATCTGGACGGTCGTGCCACCACTGGCGACCTTCGCCCGGAAGGGCGAGTAGAGCTTGGCGACATCCGACGACGTGCACTCGGGGCACTGCTGGTCGTCCATGGATGCATCCATGCCGACCAGGTCGTCGTAGCGGTTGTCGCAGTCGCGGCAGAGGAACTCGTAGACGGGCATGCCGGCATTGTAGTCGCAGCCACGCGGCGACGTGCCGGTGCGACGCCTGACGCTTCCGGCGGCGCCTCTATCCTTCGATGGTGCAACCGGTGCCGCGGAGGCGCGCGCACGCAGGAGGACCACCATCTCTGAGCTCGAGCTCGGCCCACTCAGGTTCGGCATCGTCGGCGCCGGACGACTCGGCTGCACGATCGGCCGCGCCCTGCAGCAGCAGGGGTTCGAGGTCGTGCACGCGACGAGTGCCAGCCCCGCGGGCCGCGAGCGCGCGGCGCACGCGCTCGGCGTGCCGGTTCACGAGGATCCGCTCGCGGCGTGCGAGCAGGTGGACTGCGCCCTGCTCTGCGTGCGCGACGACGCGCTGCCATCGGTGGTGCGACGCCTCGCCGAGCGCCCTGCGACTGCATCGCCGATGCGGCTTCGCTTCGTCTCCACGTCGGCATGGGGTGGGCGCACGGTCCTGGCGCCGCTCGCAGCGCTCGGACATGCGACGGCAGTGCTGCACCCCATGGCCACCGTCGCCGACCACTCGGTGGATGTCGCTGCGCTGAGCGGGGCCGGCGCCGCGATCGGTGCCGGGGACGACGCCGAGTCCACGCTCGCCGGGGCATTGGCCCACACCCTCGGGCTGCACCCCTTCCCGCTGGAGGAAGCGGCGTGGCCGCTGCACGCCGCCGCCTGCACGCTGGCGAGCAACGGCCCGGCTGCGCTGCTCGCCGCGGCTGCCGACCTCGCCGCCACGATCGGCGTGCATGACGGGGTAGCACGCTCCGCCTACGCGCGGCTCGCGGCGGCAGCCGTCGACCGTGCGGCCCGGATGGGCGCGGTCGAATCGATGGCGGGGCCGATCCTGCGCGGCGACGCCGCCGCCGTCGCGACCCAGGTCGCCGCGGTCCGCCACTCCTCCACCGAGGTCGACGCGCTCTTCATCCCGGTCGTGGCGAGCGTGGCGAATCGCGCCTTCACGACCGGCAGGATCGACATGGCGGCGCACCGCTCGCTGCTCGAGGCAGTGCTCGATCCGACGCAGTTCGTGGACGGCGAGTTCACCCATGGCGATGGCGAGGAGGGACAGGCATGAGGGTCATCACCACGTCCGAGGAGTGCCGCCACCAGGTCGACGTCGCGCATGCGCGCGGCGACCGCGTGGGCCTCGTCCCGACACGCGGCGACCTGCACGACGGTCACGCTGCCATCCTTCGTGTCGCCCGCGCCCAGTGCGACCTGGTCATCTGCACGATCGTGCGGCCCGATGGCACGCCGGCAATCCATGAGGCGTCCGACGAGACGATCGCCTCCGACGCCGGCGCCGACCTGCTCTGGCGTCCGCTGCCGGGCCCGCTCGTACCCGGCGCGACGATCAGCGTGGTGCCCGTCCGCCAGCCCGAGCTCGCCCCGCTCGCGACCGCCGCCGCCCAGCAACTCGGGATCACGCGACCCGATGTCCTGTACGCGGCGGAGGAGCACTTCGACCACGCTCGTCTGCTGCGCGACGTGGCACGCGAGCTGCTGCTCGCCGTGGAGGTGCGTTCGGTCGTGACGCCGCGCGATCCCGACGGCATCCCGCTCGGCCATGCCAGCCGCGTGCTCGACTCGGCCGAACGCGACGCCGCCGCTGCCGTCCCCCGAGCCCTGGATGCGGTCGAGGCATCGGTCCTCGCCGGCGAACGATCGCTGTTCCGCCTGCGCGCGCGGGCGGAAGCCCGGCTCGCCGACGCGGGCATCGCCCTCG
>JAOPYU010000213.1 GCA_025964455.1 Thermoleophilia bacterium
TGCTCGCCTCGCTCCGCACGCTCAACTCGCCCGACGGACCTGGCCTCGCCGCGCGCCGCATCGCGATCTCCACGGTCGGTTGGGTTCCGGGCATCGAGAAGCTCGCGAGCGAGGAGATCCAGTTCAAGCTGGCCCTCAGCCTGCACGCGCCGAACGACCACGATCGCGGCCGGCTCATGCCGGTCAACCGCAAGTATCCGATCGAACGCCTCATGCAGGCCTGTGCGATGTACCGCGAGAAGACGCGGCGCCGCATCTTCATCGAGTACCTGATGCTCGAGGGCGAGAACGACTCCGCCGACCACGCCAAGGAACTCGCCCAGCTGCTGAACTCGCAGGAGGGCCCGGGCGGCTGGCACGTCAACCTCATCGCCTACAACCCGACCGGCACCGACTACGTCGGCTCCTCGGACGAGACCGTGCGTCGATTCAGCTCGATCCTCGAGCGCCACGACATCGAGACGTCGTATCGGGTCAGTCGCGCGCGTGACATCTCCGGGGCCTGTGGCCAGCTCGCCGCGCCCGTCGAGGCGGCTCGTCGCCGCCAGCGCGAGGAGAAGCTCGCGCGCATGAAGGCGGCCGAGGGCGCACCCGCCTGACGTGCAGGTTCGAATGGATGCCGCCCCGGCCGGGTAGTCCCGGCGGGTGGAAGCCCTCATCGTTCTCGTGACCATCGGTAACGTCTGGGCGCTCATGCGCAGCAGCAACGACCGGACCGCCGTAGCCGCGCTGCAGCGACGGGTCGCGACGCTCGAGGCGCAGCTCGCTGCCGGGGCGCGGGCTGAGGCGGCTCCGGCTGCGACTCATGCGCCGGTCACAGCCACCGCGGCGTCCGCGGCTCAGGCCCCAGCGCCCTTCCACCAGCCTGCTGTGCCTGCAGTCACGCCGCAGGCGGTGACGGCCTCCGCATACTCGACCTCCGCGCCGGAGACGCCCCGCGTGCCCGCCGGCCCGCGCGAACGCTCCCAGCTCGAGCGGATCGTCGCCGAACACACGCTGGCGATAGTCGGTGGCGTGTTCGTGCTGGTCGCGGCGGTGCTGTTCGTGACGTTCGCCATCGACCAGGGCTGGATCGGTCCGTGGCTGCGCTTCACGCTCACGCTGGCGTTCGCAGCCGCGATCGTCGCCGCTGGCATCCTCGTCGCGCGGCGCATGCCGGCAGCAGAGCGGACGGGCCGCGCCATCGGATCGCTGCACGGGGTGCTGGCGGGAACCGGCGTGGCCGTGGCGTTCATCGCGATCGTCGCCGCGGTACGCGTGGAAGGGCTCCTGTCCGCGACCGCTGGAGCGCTGCTGGAGGTCGTGGTCGGCGTGACCGCCGTGATGATCGCGCGCCGCTGGCGATCGCAGGACCTGGCCGCCTTCGGCGTGTGCGTGGGCCTCGCGGCGCCGATCCTGGTCGATGCCCCGGCGGCCGGCGCCACGATCGCCCTGCTCGTGGCATCGCTTGGTGCGGCGGCCGTGCTCGCGGCGTGGGAGCAGTGGCCGCGGCTGTGGCTGGCGGCGGTGCTGATCAGTGCGCCGCAGGTCGCGAGCTACGCTCATCCAACCTCAACTTCCGCGACGGCGACGGTCCTGTTCGCGTGGTGGCTGCTCGCCGTTGCCGGGTGCGTCGCGTGCGCACTGCGCGACGACCGCGGCGCCCGTCGAAGCGTGATCAGCACCGTGTTCGTGGCGGCGCCGGTGGTCGCCGGCCGGCTCATCGACCTGCATTCGACCTACCCGCCGGATGAGCGCGCACGGGCCACGGCGCTCGCGCTGCTGGCGGCCCTCCACGTGCTTGCTGCGGCCGCGCTGTGGCTGCGCCCGCAGGCTCGCGATCGGAGCATCGGCCTGATCGTGGCGCTGCTCGGAGCGGGCGCGACCGTCGCTGCGGTGGCGATCGGTGACGCCGCCGGGGATGTCGCGAGCGTTGCTGGCTGGGCGTTCGAAGCGGTGGCACTTGGCGTCCTCGCCGCACACCTGCGCAGTCGCGTGACCGCAGGCTTCGCCGGGGCCGCCGCGCTCCTGGCGATCGGGCACGCGCTGATCCTCGATGCCCCTATCTACCTGCTGTGGGATCCATCGGAGGGACTCGCCCAGCCGCTCGGCGCCATGATCGTGATCGCTGTCGCGGCGACCGCCGGCCGCGCCTTACTCGGCTCGCTCCCGGAGTTCGGGGACGGAGCACGCGACCTCGTTCGCCGCGCCCTGCGCGTGGTGATGGCCGTGAGCTGGTGGTACGCAGTCGCGCTCGCCGGCGCCTACGGGCTCGACGGCGCGCCGGGCGACGACCTGGCGATTGCCGCATGGGCAGCTGCGGGTGCGATCGCCTGCGTCGTGGTTCGGGGAGTCGACCGTCGCCCTGAATGGCTCTGGCTCGCGGCGCTGGCCGTGGGGTTGGAGGCCGTCCGTATCGAGCTTCCTCGCTACGAGTCGGCCGAAGCGCTGTGGGTGCTCATGCCGGCCTTGGCCTGCGCCTGTGCCCTCGCGCTGGCACGGCGCGCGGACACTGATTGGGAGGGCGTGCTCGGCGTGGCCGCCGCCCAGGGACTGCTCATCCTCGGCACGGTGCTGGTGCGCGTGCCGCCAAGTGCGCTGCGTACCGGCGACGTCGCCGGGCTGGGTGGGGCGGCCCTCGCATTGGCGGCACTGGTCGGTGCCGTCTGGCTCCTCGCCGCAGCGTTCGAGGCATGGGAGGACGCTCCACCCGACACGCATCGCGCAGCGTGGATCGTACGCGCCCTCGTCGGCTGGTATGCCGTCTCCGTGCTCGTGGTCGCCGCGCTCACGTCCACGCCCGGGGACGTCGAGCAGTCGCCACAGCTGGCGTTGACATTGACATGGGTCGCCTTCGGCATCGCCGCGCTCCTGGCCGGCACGTCGCAGCGCCTGCGCCGGTTCAGGGAGCTGCGAATCGGTGGCTACACGCTGCTTGGGGTCGCCGCGGCGAAGCTCGTGCTCGTCGACACCGCCGAGTTCGAGACGCCCATGCGCGTCGTCGCCTTCCTGGCCACCGGCCTCGGGCTGCTCGGGAGTGCAGCCCTCGAGCAGCGCATGCGCGGCGACGACGCGTCGCCACCGCCCTTGCCGTGACCCGTCAGTGCGAGGGCAGCGCGCGCATCGGCGTGGCGAGCTCCCACTGCACGCCGGTGGCCCGCGACTGCAGGTCCAGGAAGGGGTGCACGTACTCCCACTCAGCCGGGTCGATGCTGAGTGCGGCATACCCGCTCGAATAGCGCTCGAAATAGACGCCGTGGGCGGCGAGCGCCCGAGCCACGCGCCAGAACGGCTCGTCGCTCTGGGGATCGGCGAGCGCCTGCTCGGTGCTGACCTCGCCGTCTGAATCGAAGATCCGGACCGTCAGCTCGGGCGCCGCGACGACGACCTCGACGCAGTAGAGCGCGCTGTCCTGCTCGCGCACCTGGACCTCGTCGCCCAGGGCTACGTGGTACGGAAAGTAGGGGATGCCCACGAGCCGGGCGCGGTCCCCGTCGAGGCGCACCGCCGGCACGCCCTCGGCTTCGGGGCCGCCCCCGCCTTCGACGGCATCGGGCACGGGGAACCAGACCACGCAGTTCGCGCCCTTCGCGAGGGGGTGGGGTTCCAGCCCGCCGTCCGCGTCGAGGCGCACGGGTCGGCGCGGATGCTCGACGGTCTCCATGGGGGATCAGTTCGCGGCGGGGGGCACGTGCCCTGCCTGCGCGCGCTCGCCGGCCGTCTCGTCATGACGGTCGAGCGTCGCGTACTCGAAGCGGAGGGCGCCAGCCGCCGCATCGGCACCGAGCTGCTCCAACACCCCGGCGATCGCCGGGCGCGGCACGCTCGCCGCGACAGCGTGGTCGCCGATCGCATCGAACCAGCAGCTGCCGGCCCCACCCGCTGCCTCGTCGATGCGTCGCGCGAGCCAGCGCCAGTCGTGCTCGGCGTCGGCGGCAACCGCACGGACAGTCCCCGCGAGCGCCAGCGCCAGCTCGCCGCGCGCGAGCGGCTCGCCGTCCCAGTCGGCCACCGCTACCTCGTCGCCGAGCGCCAGGCGCTCCACGACGTGCGGCACCGCGACGATCCGCATGGCGCCGGCACGCGTCGGCACGCACAGCAGGCCCTCGAGTGCGTCGACGTCCCGCCCGTCCGGCGTGGCGATCGGAAACCACGCCATGCGCGCATCCCTGCGCGTCGCGTCATCGTGTGGCACGAGCGTGCTGGCCCCGGCGGGCAGGCGCCCGGCTAGTCCTGCGTGGCGGTGGTGCTGCATCGCGGGGATCCTCGCATGCAGCCGGCTCCCTGCGGCGCGGCTGGGGCCGCGACCGGCGCGACAGGACGCCCGCCCGAAGGTGCGTCGGGAGGGAGGGAGGACGCGAGGGTGTTCTCGGCGCCGGTCCGCGGGGGGGAGGGAGGTGCGGGCCGGCGACTGGCGTGGCGTCCTGTCGCGTTGTGTGTGCCGGTACGGACTTTCAGGAGGGAGGTGCCAGTGTGTCGGTGGGGGCGCCGCGCTCGTGCTGCGCTCCGGCGCCCTGTGGCCGCCGCGAGTCGCGGCCGTGGCCTCGGAGGGTCAGGGCCGCTCGTCGAGCGCCAGCTTCAGCACCTGGCTGACGTGGTCGACCAGGTGCACCGTCAGGCCCTTGGCGAGGCCCTCGGGGATGTCGCGAACGTCGCCGGCGTTGCGCTCGGGCAGCACGATCTGGGTGATGCCGGCGCGCTGGGCGGCGAGCACCTTCTGCTTCACGCCACCGATCGGCAGTACCTCGCCGTGGAGCGTGACCTCGCCCGTCATCGCGAGATCGTCGCGCACGGGGACGCCGCGCCAGAGCGAGGCGAGCGCGGTCGCCATGGCGATGCCGGCGCTCGGACCATCCTTGGGGATCGCACCGGCCGGCACATGGATGTGCACGTCGCGCTCGGCGAACCAAGCAACGCTCGCTTCGTTCGCATCGGGGGATCCAGCGCCATCGCCGTCGGCGGCGGCATACGATTTGAGCCACGTCATCGCGGCCCGCGCGCTCTCCTCCATGACCGAGCCGACCTGGCCGGTGATGAGCAGCTTGCCGGTGCCCGGCGTGGCCGCGGCCTCGACGAACAGGATCTCGCCCCCCGCACCGGTCACGGCGAGGCCGGTCGTGACGCCGGGACGCTTCGTGCGCCGTCGCTGCTCGGAGAAGTAGCGGCGGTGCCCGACCAGCTCGTCGAGCTCGTTGGCGTCGATACGCACCTTGCTCGTCGGCTCGCCGGCTTCGCGCGCCTCAGCGATGCGCCGCGCCGCCTTGCGCATGAGCGCCGCGATCCGGCGGTTGAGCTCGCGCACGCCCGCCTCGCGCGTCCACCCGTCGATGAGCGCCTTGAGCGTGGCGACCGGGATCGTCACCTGCGAGCGCTTGAGTCCATGCCGCTTCAGCTCGTCAGGGACCAGGTGGTACCGAGCGATCTGCAACTTCTCGGGTGCGGTGTAGCCCTCGAGAACGATCACTTCCATGCGGTCGCGCAGCGCCTCCGGGATCGTGTCGAGGCGGTTGGCCGTGCAGATGAACAGAGCCCGCGAGAGGTCGAACGGCAGGTCCAGGTAGTGGTCGCGGAAGGCGTGGTTCTGTTCAGGGTCGAGCACCTCGAGCATCGCGCTGGCGGGGTCGCCGCGCCAGTCGCTGCCCAGCTTGTCGATCTCGTCGAGCATGAACACCGGGGTGGTGGTGCCCGCGTCGCGCATCGCGCGCAGGATCGAACCCGGCATCGCACCCACATAGGTGCGCCGGTGTCCGCGGATCTCGCTCTCGTCGCGCATCCCGCCGACGGAGATCTGCGCGAACGATCGACCCATGGCCCGCGCGATGGAGCGTCCGAGCGAGGTCTTGCCGACGCCGGGCGGGCCCACGAAGCAGAGCACGGTGCCGCCGGCGACCTCGCCCTTGGTGAGCTGGGAGACGGCGAGGTGGTCGAGGATCCGGTCCTTCACCTCGTCGAGCGCGGCGTGGTCGCTGTCGAGCACCTCGCGCGCGTGCGTGAGGGTGAGGTCATCCTCGCTCGAACGGCCCCACGGCAGCTGCGCGAGCGTCTCGAGCCAGGTGCGGATCACGCCGTGCTCGCTCGACTGCTCGGGCGTGCGCTGCAGCCGCTTCAGCTCGCGGTCGGCGGCGGTGCGGGCGACTTCCGGCAGCGGCGCCGCGTCGAGCAGGTCGCGCAGCTCGCGGACGAAGTCATCGTCGCCGTTCTCGCCGAGCTCTTCTCGGATCTGGTCGAGCTGCTTGCGCAGGAAGTAGTCGCGCTGGCTTCGCGAGAGCTCGTCATGGACCTCGCCCTGGATCTTGGCGCCGAGCTCGAGCAGCTCGAGCGCCCGAGACAGCAGCTGCAGCACCAGGCGCTGGCGCTCGTGCACGTCGAGGCACTCCAGCACGCGCTGGCGGTCTGCCAGGTCGATGCGCACCGTCGAGACCACGAGGTGGCACAGCTCGCCCGGGTCGTCCACGTTCGCTGCAACGATCGCGAGTTCGTCGGGCAGGTACGGCGCGTGCTCGATCGCCTCGATGAAGGTCTGCACGAGCTGGCCGTGCAGCGCCACGACCTCGTCGCTGTCGGTGGGCCCGATGTCCTCGAGCGGCTCGACCTGGAACTGGAAGAAGGGCTCCTCCTGCGTCGCATCGCCGACGAGTCGCACACGGCGAACGCCCTGCACGAGCGCCCGCACGCTCCCATCGGGGAGCGTGATGCGACGATGGATCATCGCCTCGGTGCCGACGCGATACAGGTCGTCGGGGGCGACGTCGTCGAGGTCGTCGATCTCGCTCGTGCGCACCGTTGCGAGCACGATCCGGTCCGACTCGCGGCCGGCGTGCTCGAGCAGCCGGATCGTCGCGTCTCGCTGCACGACCAGCGGCGACATCGCATCGGGGAACACCACGGTGTCCTTGAGCGGCAGCACCGGCAGTGTCTCGAGCGTGCGTCGTCGACGCCGTCGCGTGGTGGGGGGCTTGGTAGCCATCTACGGCTCGATGCTAGTCGATGGCTGCGACGGGCATCAGCTCAGCACCGGTTTGGCTCCGCGCGCCGGCCGTGTCACGGCTGCGCGAGTACCGTCCACGTGATTGCCGTCGAGTAACTGCCTGCAAGCTGGTTGGTCGGTATCGCGAGGCGAAGGTCGTACGCAAACGTGGAGGTCCCCGGTGCGACGGTGGATTCAGCGGCCGATGCAGTGGTCGAGAATCCGGTCCACGCTTCGCTCACCCCGAAGTGCTTCCACAGCAGCGAGGTGCTCAGCGGCAGGGCACTGGGTCCCGCCCATGCGGTCGCGGCCACGTCGACGCGCGTGTCGGTATCGCTCACCACCTGGAGCAGCGCCGCCGCGCCCGGAAGCGTCTGTCCCGACCCACCTGGCCCGATGTCACGGGTCGCGCCGCCGGGAGCAGCGCCGAATCCGATGGCCCACGGCGCCGTCGTGTCGCGCACGCCGTCGGCGAACCCGAGCGTGGACAGCGACACCGTGAGCGACGGCGCCGTCACCGTGAATGCGCTCAGGCCCGTCGCGCTGACGAGATCGGGGTGCTGCACCGTCACGTCGCGCGTGCCGAGCGCGGCGTTGCCGGCCACGTCCACCACGACGTCGATGCTGGTGGAGTCGACCCAGGTCGTGGACGTGACAGCGACACCCGCGGCCGAGAACGTGACCGTCGCTCCCGACTGGAATCCGACGCCGGAGATGCGAACCGTGGTGGTGCGGCCCTGCGGGAGCGACGCCGGGGCCGCCCCGGACACGG
>JAOPYU010000218.1 GCA_025964455.1 Thermoleophilia bacterium
GAGACGAGCTGCGTCGGCCACCGGACCCCGTGACTGACCGCATCGTCGCGGCGAGCCTCGATTCGCTGCTGGCGCTCGCCCAGCGCTGGCGCGCGTCGGAGCAGCTCGGTGCGGGGGGCGGATCAGGAACCGACGCCGACGGCACGCTCCTTCGCCAGTTCGGCCGCCTGCTCGAGGCGGAGTTCGAGCACCACCACGACGCCGGCTGGTACGCGTCGCAGCTGCACGTCTCCGCCAACCACCTGGCGGCGGTGCTCTCGCGCATGACGGGGCGCTCGACCAAGCGGCTCATCACCGATCGCATCATGGTGGAGGCCCAGCGGCTGCTGCGTTACACCGACCTCACCGTCCAGCAGGTCGCCCAGCGACTCGGGTTCGACGATCCGCTCTACCTCTCCCGGGCGTTCAAGGCGCACACGGGTGAATCGCCGACGCTGTGGCGCTCCTCCCACCAACGCGTCGAGTAGGCGTTCGTCCATGCATCGGGTCCAAAGCGCCATTCCGGAGCCGCCCGGTGTCGGCGATGCTGTGGTCATGGACACCACGACTGACATCTCGCCCGCCCACGCCTCGCCCACCACGCACGGCGCCCTCCCCGACGCGCTGCGGCTGGGGCACGCCCGGCTCGTCGTGACCGATCTACGCCGCTCGGTCCCGTTCTACGAGGACGTGATCGGCCTGCACGCGCAGGAGCGCGGCGACGATCGCATCGTGCAGCTGGCCACCGCCGACGGCGCGGTCGTGCTGGAGCTCGAGGAGCGGCCGGATGCCGTCCGGGCAGGTCGCCACGCCGGGCTCTACCACGTCGCGCTGCTGTATCCGACGCGGGCCGAGCTCGCAGCTGCGCTGCACCGCATCGCCCGCACCCGCACGATGATCGACGGCGCATCCGACCACGGCACCCACGAGGCCATCTACCTGCCCGATCCCGACGGCAACGGCCTGGAGCTCGCCGCCGACCGCCCCCGGGACGTGTGGCCCGACCTGTCGAGCATCGATGGAATCCGCCCGCGGGCGCTCGACATGCAAGCCCTGCTCGGGCTGGTGGAGGAGGCGCAGGTCGCCGATCGCGCGGCAGCGGGGCTCGAAGTGGGTCACCTGCACCTGCACGTCGGTGACATCGCCGAGGCATCGAGCTTCTACGTCGACGTGGTCGGCTTCGAGGTGCAGACCGCGTTGCCCGTCGCGGCGTTCGTCTCCGCCGGGGGCTACCACCACCACCTCGCCTACAACACCTGGCGCGGCGAGGGTGTCCCGCCCGTGCCTGCTGACGCCGTCGGACTCGCGTTCTGGACGATCGTTCTTCCGACGTCGGCCGATGTCGACGCGCTCGAGGCCCGCGCTGCTGATGCGGGCATCGCCGCCGAGCGCATCGACGGCGCGGTCGCGCTGCGTGATCCCTGGGGAATGCAGCTGCGCGCCCGCGCCGCCGACTGACACCGGTGGCGCTTCAACGTCAGCGCAGCTCGGAGGCGAGCACCGATCCCTGCGCCGTGACGAGCGCGGCCAGGCTGCGGGAGACGTCGGTGAAGGCAGCGCTGGCGATGCCGCCGGTGCCGACGCCGTGGTTGATGACCTGCATGACGGCGTCGTCGACGATGATCGAGCGGGCGGCCCAGCCCCGGCCGTCCATCACCAGCGCCACGGCGCCGGGGTGCGTGCTCAAGCTGTCGCTCCGGAGCAGCAGGGCCTGCGCGCCGGCGATCGCGCTCTCGAGCGAGCCGCCGAACGATCCGAACGGCTTGGTGAGGGGCGAGAGGATCTTGTGGTCGCTGTAGGCGATGCCGTTGAGGGCGTGGCCGATGCGGAGCGTGCCGAAGCTGGAGACGCCGATCGGGCCGGGGTTGCCGTCGACGGGCACGGGGGTGGCGATCGGGGCGTGGATCGAAGCGAGCTGCATGTCAGAGACCTTCCATGGTCGTTGGGCTAACGACGAATCTTCGTCGGTGTTTCGAGTACAATACCGAAATATGTTCGGAGAATCAATGGTAGGTCCGAATGAATCGCGGCTCGTGTCGTCCATATGGGAAGATGCGCTTGTGGCCAGCACCGACGACCTACCGCTCACCCGCGCCGAGAGCGCCGATGCCTGGCACGCGTGGCTGCGCAGACACCACGCCAGCGCACCGGGTACGTGGCTCATGATCGCCAGGAAGGCGAGTGGACTGGCGTCGGTCACCCGGGTGGAAGCCGTCAAGGAGGCCCTGTGCTGGGGCTGGATCGACGGACAGGGCGCCAAGCACGACGACGACTTCTCGCTGATCCGCTTCACCCCGCGTCGCGCGCGCTCGAAGTGGAGCCAGGTGAACGTCGGCTACGTCGCCGAACTCGAGGCGGCCGGCCGGATGCAGCCCGCCGGCATCGCGCAGGTGGAAGCCGCCAAGGCCGACGGGCGCTGGGATGCCGCGTACTCTCCGCCATCGAGCAAGGTCCTGCCTCCTGAGCTCGAGGTGGCGTTCGAGCGCGATCCGGCAGCCCGCGCGGCGTTCGATGCACTGAGCAGCGCCAACCGCTTCGCCGTCCGCTACCGCATCGAGAATTCCAAGCGCCCCGAGACGAAGGCGCGCCACGTCGCGAAGACGCTCGAGATGCTCGCACGCGGCGAGACGTACCACTGATGGTGCAGCGCATCGCACAGCGGCTCGGGGTTCCCGCGCCAGCGCTCTTCCTCGCGCTCGGGGTCCTCGTCAACCTCGCGTTCGGCTCGCTCGGTTCGGCCGCGGATTCGATGGTGCCGTTCGACGCGGTGATCGCCATCGGCTCGGTCGCGCTCGTGCTCATCCTGTTCGAGGGCGGATTCAGCGGCGGCTTCTCACGCATGCGCCCGTCGCTCGGCGCGATCGCCTCGGTCGGCATCGTCGGCACCTTCATCACCACCGGGCTGCTCGCTGTCGCCGGCCACTTCGTGCTCGGCCTGGACTGGGACGTGGCGGCGCTCGTCGCGGTCGCCCTGGCTCCCACCGACCCGGCGGCGGTCTTCTCCGTCCTCGGCAGCAGCGACGTGCGGGGGCGAGCCGGCGTGATCATCGAAGGGGAGAGCGGCATCAACGACCCGGTCGGGATCGCGCTCATGGCGGGCATGCTCGAGCTCGTCGACGGCAGCGGTTCCGTCGGCACGATTGCTGCCGACTTCCTGCTCGAGCTGGTCATCGGCATCGCGGTGGGGGCCGTCGCGGGCCTCGTGTTCGCCCGTGTGCTCGACGTGGTCACTCGCAGGCATGCGTGGTTGGCGGCGGGCGGCGCGATCCTTGCTGCGTTCGCCGCGATGGCAGTCGCGCTGGTGCTGCACGGCAGCGGATTCCTGGCCGTGCTCGTCGCGGGCCTCGTCCTTGGCGACCGCCTCCGCAGCCACGACGCCGTCGAGCGCGTGGTGGCGTTCGGTGCGGCAAGCGCCGAGGTCGTGATGTTCACGCTGCTCGGGCTGACGATCACGCTCGCCTCGATCGGCGACCAGCTGCTGCTCGGCCTCGCGGCATTCGTCATCCTCACGCTCGCGATCCGACCAGTCGTCGTCGCCGTGACACTCGCAGGAGCCGACCTCACGCGCGCGGAACGCACCTTCATCGCTTGGGGTGGGCTGAAGGGCGCCGTCCCTATCCTGCTCGCCGCGATCGCCTACGTCGCCGACCCGCCCGAAGCCGACCTGATCTACGGCGTCACGTTCGTCGCCGTCGCCGCATCGGTCCTCGTCCAGGGCGCCACGATCCCCCTGCTGATCCGACGTCTCGGGCTCGTCACCGAGCCCCTCCCTTGATGTGGTGACGTTAGCCGGCCGTGGGACGGTCAACGTCACCAGAATCAGTGGGGACGAGGGGTGGGAGCAGCTCGAGCAGGCGCTCGGCGCGCCAGCGGAAGATGCGCTCCACGTCGCGACGGACGAACAGTCGGTCGACGATCCCGCCAACGAGCGCGCCGCCGCGGGAGCGGTAGCTGACCTCGTCGTACATCCGGGTCGAGCTGGGCCCGATCGCCTCGAAGCGGTGCTCGTGACGCCACCACGCGTACGGTCCGCGCAGCTGTTCGTCGGCGAAGGCGTGCGGCGCCTCGAAGCGGCTGATGCGCGTACGCCACGAGATGGGGAACCCGTGCAGCCGCAGCCGATACTCGAGCAGCTGCCCGGCGTAGGTCGTGCCGTCATCGCCGCCCGAGGTCACGCGGAAGCGCAGCCACGGCGGGGTGAGCGCCTCGAGGTTGCGTGGGTCGGCGAAGAACTCGAACGTCTCGTCGATGGAGCGCGGGACGACGACCTGCGCTCGCAGCAGGGTGCCACGCCCGGAGGGGTGCCGAAGCAGCTCGAGCTGCACTCAGTACGCGACTGACTGGCGAGGCTCCGCTGCGGAGATCACCTCGACGAGCTCGCCGGTGACGTCGCGCCCGAGGTGCGCGATGTCGGCCTGCGCCACCATGCCGACGAGCTGCATCTCCGAATCGATCACGGGCACGCGCCGGATGACGTGCGCCTCCATGATGTCGAGCACCTCGCCCACGGTCTGGTCGTCGCTCGCCCAGATGAGCCGGCCCGAGGCGAGATCGCCCGCGGTGCAGGTCGCAGGATCCAGACCCACGGCGATGCAGTGCACGACGATGTCGCGATCGGTCAGCATCCCGATGAGACGGTCGTCCGGGCCGCAGATCGGCAGCGCGCCGACCGCTTCCTCAGCCATCGTCCTGGCCGCGTCGAGGCACGTTGCGTCATGTTGCACGCAGGTGCATCCTGCATGCATGATCTCTCGTACGGGCGTGTCCCTCGGATCGTCTGACATGCGCTCTCCCGGTCGGTGACAGGTACGTGCAGAAGAGAGCGTGTCCGGCGCGATGGCGGCAAAACATGCCGCCCCGCCGATCATCCCGGAAGGTCGAGTCGCTGCCCGGCGCGTTCGGCGAGGGCGAGCACCGGTGCGGGGTCGGCATCCGTCTCGTTCGGCGAGAGCGTGTCGATCATCCGCTTCACCTCCGTACGGCTGATTCCGGGAAATCGCTCGTCGATGCGACGTGCGAGCAGGAGTGGCACCTCGCTCACGTCGACCGTCTGG
Organism: Thermoleophilia bacterium; assembly: GCA_025964455.1. The sequence continues at coordinate 5,034 of JAOPYU010000218.1, forward strand.
CACAGGTCCTCGAACGCCGCCAGCGCCTTGGGTGAGTTGGTGTCGATGCCTGCGAGCTGGAGGAGCCCGCGCAGCGCGAGCACCTGCTGCGGGTATTTCTCGTTCTCCGCATCGATCACCGTGTGGAAGTTCGGCTTCACCGGTGTGCCCATGCGCTGCGCGGCGGCATCGATGTTGCCGGGCCAGCGCGCCCAGGTCTCCGCGATCGCCTCGCTCAGCCAGCGGTAGGGCTTCTCGTTGGTCTGGCGCGGCGTGACGACGTGCGCGATCTCGTGCAGCAGGGTCTTGATCGACCGGCTCATGCCCTCGACGGTGGCCTCGGAGGCATCGCCGCGGAAGTGTGCGACGAACGGGGCCGACTTCTCGGGTCCGAGGTGGATCCAGTTGCCGGCGCGCACGGCGTGGTAGCCCATCACGTGGGAGGCCGCGGCGCCGACCGCCTCGTGGTAGTTGGCGAGCGTCGCGGGCTTGTCGATCATCGCCTGGACCGCGCGGTTCGCGACGAATCCGGCTTCGTCGTAGGAGAAGGTGATCCCGTCGAGCTCCTTGGCGCCGCGCGCTGCATCGATGGTGCCCATGGCGCCGCGGATCGCGCGCTGGATCTCGGGGCGTCCGATCACCGACTGCGCGACCGGGCCGTCGCCGACGACCTGGCGATCGACGAACGGACCGTCGCCGACGATCCTGAATCGCAGCTGCTGGTCGAGCAGCTCCTGGAACGACCCGTGCTTGCCGAGCCGGTGCGTGCCGAGGAAGGCATGCCAGTCGTCACCGAGCTCGATGCCGGCGTGTGCGGCATGCTCGGCGCGCGTGATGAGCGTTCGCCCGACGGCGTCGATCCCCATGGCCTGAGTCCCCGGAAAGGTGCGGCGCGCGCGTCCCCCGGGCGC
>JAOPYU010000233.1 GCA_025964455.1 Thermoleophilia bacterium
GTCCCGGCGACGACGCTCCGCTATGCGCTCAACCGAAACGTCACCCTCGCCGGTGACAAGGTCCAGGTCACGGGTGAGCTCCGCGTCGCCGGCGCCCCGTCGAACGGCAAGACCGTCCGGCTGCAGCGCAAGACGGGCGGTTGCGACGCGCCGACCGGTTCCTACGTGGACGCATCGCAGGCGGTCACCGGCAACAACGTGGATGACGGCCTGGTCAACTTCCCGGCGAAGGTGGTGCAGAACACCTGCTTCCGCCTCGCCTGGGTGACCGACAGCGCGATCAAGTACAGCGCCCCGATCGCCGTGAAGGTGTCGCCGGTGACGAGCATCAAGCTCGATCGCAAGCTCATGAAGCGCGGGACCAAGTTCTGCACGACGATCAAGACCAACGTGGCGGTCAACGGCCGCATGCGCGTCCAGTACCGCAAGGGTTCCGGCGCCTGGAGCACCGCGACCACCGCGTCGCTCGTGCGATCCAAGTCCAAGAAGGTCTGCGTGGCCCTCGCCAAGGCCGGCATCTACAAGGTGCGCATCGTGGCTGACAACCTGAAGCACTCGACCGGCTGGCAGCAGTACGAGACGGTCACCAAGGACGCGGGCACCATCCGCATCAACGACGTGTGGCGACGCGCCTCGCGCTAGTCGGCCACAGCAGCTGCGCCAGCGGGCGGCCACCTCCGAGCGAGGTGGTCGCCCGCGTGCGTTCGGGCGCGGCGACGCACGGGTAGTCCCGACGGCATGGAGTACGAGCCCACCATCGCCGGCATCGTCGTCGCCGCCCTCTTCGGGCTGTGCGTGGGCAGCTTCCTCAACGTCGTGATCGTGCGTCGCGGCCACCTGGACTGGCAGGAGCGCGGCAGCCTCGACGGCCGCAGCGCGTGCCCCAAGTGCGGGCATCACATCGCGTGGTACGAGAACCTGCCGCTCGTGTCGTGGCTCGCCCTGCGGGGCCGCTGCCGCGGCTGCCGCAAGCCGATCTCGTGGCGGTACCCGCTCGTGGAGGCGCTCACCGCCGGCCTGTGGGCTGCCGTCGCGGCCACCGCCGACGGGATCCCCGAGCTCGTCACCGGCGTGCTCCTGCTCTCGGTGCTGGTGCCGGTGACGTTCATCGACCTGCAGCTGCGGATCATCCCCGACGAGATCAACTACGCCGCGATCTGGCTCGGATTCGCATGCTCGCTGGGATTCGGGCCGCAGGACCGGTTCGTGGCCGGGGCCCAGTGGTGGTGGCTCGAGGTGCTGCTCGCTTCGGTCGGGGCTGCGGCTTTCCTGCTGCTGCCGGCACTGATCACGCGCGGGGCAGGCATGGGGGCGGGGGATGTGAAGCTCGTCCTCGCGCTCGGCGCCTTCCTCGGCGCGCCGGTGGCCGTCGGGCTCATGGCGGGCTTCCTGGTGGCCCTGGTCCCCTCGATCTTCCTGATCCTGGCGAAGGGGATCCGTGCCGGGCGCAAGACGGCCATCCCGTTCGGTCCTTTCCTCGCGATCGGTGGCGCGATCGGCTGGTTCGTCGGCCCCGCCGTACTCGACGCCTACCTCACGCTCGGCGCTGCCTGAAGCGACGCTCGGCGGCCCGGCGCGACGGGGCGGGAACCCACGCTGAACCCGGCGCGTCCCATCGGCGTAGAGCGTTTGCAGTCGTTCAACGTGATCAGAACGCTTTGTGTTGCGTAGCTGAAGCCCCGCGCTCCCTCAAGTCCCGGTCCCGGGGCGACGATACGTCAGCGGAACCGAACCGAGGTTTTCTACCCATGGCGACCCCGCCCGTTGGACTCGACATCACGCCCACTTCGCTCGTAGCGGTCTCGCTCAAGCGCAAGGGCAAGGCGTACGGCATCGCACAGCGTGCCGAGACGCGGCTCGCACCCGGCATCGTGGTCGATGGGGAGGTGCACGACGCGGATGCGCTCGGCGCTGCCATCAAGGCCTTCTGGGCCGAGCACGGCATCAAGGACAAGAACGTGTCGATCGGCGTCGCCAACCAGCGCTGCATCACGCGTGTCATCGAGAAGCAGCGCATCAAGGGCAACAAGAAGCAGCTGCGCGAGGCGATCTCATTCGACGTCGCCGAGCACCTGCCGATCCCGCTCGAGGAAGCCGTCTGGGACTTCCACACGGTCGACCGCTGGAAGCACGCGGACACCGGCATGGACATGGAGCGTCATGTCGTGGTCATGGTGTATCGCGAATCGGTCGAGCGGTACCGCGACGCGCTCGTCGCTGCCGGCCTCAAGCCCGTGCGCATCGACCTCGCAGCGTTCGCCCTCATGCGGGCAGGCCTTCCCTCCGTGAAGCTCTCGCTCATGGCCGAGGATTCCGAGCAGGACCAGGTCGTCGCGCTGCTGGACGTCGGCCCCACGAGCACCAACGTCGTCATCTCACGAGGCGACGTGTGTGAGCTCAACCGCATCATCAGCTTTGGCCGCCAGCACTTCACCCAGACGCTCGTCGAGCAGTTCGGATGGGAGCTGGAGGACGCGACACGCGTCGCCTCCGAGGCAGGCATCTCGCCGCTCGGCGGCATGGAGGCGCCCGGCGATCCCTACACCGACGCGCGCCGCATCATGCAGTTCGTGGCCGACCAGTTCGCCCAGGAGATCCGCACGTCGTTCGACTACTACT
>JAOPYU010000238.1 GCA_025964455.1 Thermoleophilia bacterium
CGAGGCGCAGGGCCGTCTCCACCGAATCCGCGAGGCGTCGCCGCACGCCCGGCTTCATCGAGACCCGGTCGATCACGACGTCGATGTCGTGCTTGAACTTCTTGTCGAGAACGATGTCCTCGTCATCTAGGTTCTTGAGCTCGCCATCGACGACCACTCGCGTGAAGCCGTCGCGGCGCACCTACTCGAACAGCTTGCCGAACTCTCCCTTGCGCATGCGCACGAGCGGCGCGAGCACCATCAGGCGCGTGCCCTCCTCGTGCAGCTCGACGGAGTCCAGGATCTGCTCGATGGACTGCGCCTCGATCGGCAGGCCGCAGGTCGGGCAGTGCGGATGACCCACGCGCGCGAAGAGCAGGCGCAGGTAGTCGTAGACCTCCGTGACCGTACCGACGGTCGAGCGAGGGTTCTTGCTGGTGGTCTTCTGGTCGATGGAGATCGCGGGCGAGAGCCCCGCGATCGAATCCACGTCGGGCTTCTCCATCTGCCCGAGGAACTGGCGCGCATAGGCCGACAGCGACTCGACGTAGCGGCGCTGGCCCTCCGCGTAGATCGTGTCGAAGGCGAGGCTCGACTTGCCCGAGCCCGACAGGCCGGTGATGCAGATGAGCTTGTTGCGGGGCAGCGAGACCGAGACATCCTTCAGGTTGTGCTCTCGGGCGCCACGGATCACGATCTCTTCAGCCATGCGATGCATGATAGCCGTCCGCGCAAGCATGTGCGAACGTACGTTCGATACGTATATAGGTAGGACACACCGATTCGCGATCGGGCGGATGGTGGCATCGTCAGGGCAGTGGGAGGCAGCGAGGAGCCGACCACCACGGATTTCAGTGACGCGTCACACGCGGCCCGTCCCGGCCGCACCGCCGAACTACCGGACATACCGTCCTCGCCACGCAGGCGTCACCGTCCCGACCGTCCCGTCTTCCACGTCGGCGTCCTGCACCCTTTGCGAAGGTCCGCTCCCGTCCCGGAGCGGGCCTTCGACTCTTCTCAGGCGCCAGGCTCGCGCCGGCGCACCCGCGGGATGGCGATCGTGTGGTCGGCGTCGTCAGCGTGCAGCGTCGGCTCCCAGGGATGACCGGGCGCGATGCCCGGCAGGCCCGCCGCGCTCGAGGAGCCGCTGCGGTCGAGGCCGTCGAGGTCGAGTACCGTCGGGGATGGCGCGCGCGCTTCGTGCTCGTCCACGCCGCCACCCTCCGTGATGCGGCCGCGCCGCGCCTGGCCGCTCACGAGGCGGTACAGGCCTGCCGGATCGGGCAGGTAGGCGAGCCCGTGCAGCGCCTGGTCGCGCCCGCCCGGCACGTCCACCACGAGCGATCCGTAGTCGAACAGGCGCCCGAGCAGCGGCTGGCGCACCGTGAACTCGCTCACCTTCGCGAGCGGGGTCGATGCGATGCGCAGGTCGAGCACCCCGGCGACGTGGATCACCTTCTCGTCGGTGACCATCACGCGCTCGACGTCCCATGCGAGCACGTGCCAGGCGAGCCGCCCGACGATGCCGAGCATCACGACCAGCAGGATCCGGACGGCCCAGTCGGCGACGGGGCCGCGCAGGAGCTCGATCCCGGCGATCCCCCAGGCTGCGATGGCGAGCGGAAGGACGAGGGCCCCGGCGTCGAGGGCCGCGCGCACGAGCGCGAGCGGGTGCTGGCGCGTCACGAGCAGGGTCTGCTCCTCCGCACCGAGGTAGCGGCGGAGCCCGCGTCGTCGTTCGATGCCGCGACGTCGTCGCATCCGCTGCCTCCCGGTCAGGTCAGCGCGCTCAGGAACTGCACGAACCGCTCTGCAAGCAGCTGCAGGAAGCCGAGCAGCCACTCGAACACCTCGCGCAGCATGGCGGCGGCACCGATCGGGTCCTGCACGACCCAGTACAGGAACAGCGCCACGAGGGCGAAGACGACGATGGGTGGTGCCTTGACCGCGGACATGGTGGTGGGCTTCGACCCGAGGCGGGAGTCTCCTGCTTCCGAGGCACGTTGCCCTTGACCGTACCGCCATTGCATCGTCTGCTGGAAACAGGACACGCGCTGGCCGCTCACGGCTGCGCATGGCACTGGAGACGGCATGGCAGCAGGAGACGTGGCGCCCGCGGGCGCACAACCGGTGGGAGCCCGCGCGGCAGCGGCTGCGCCCACCGCGGCGACCCAGACCCGGCAGAAGCAGGCGATCACGGCTGCGGCTGCCGATGGCACGGTGACGGCGGCGGAGCAGCGGACGCTCGTACGGGCCGGGCTCAGCGCACATCAGGTCTCGTTGCTCAAGACCGCACTCACGCGTGCCAGCGACGGACAGCGCAAGCTGACCCCGGCCGAGGTCACCGCGGTGTTGCGCGATGGGCCCCTGCCGGATCCGACGCAGGGTTCGGTGCAGCGCCTCATCAACGCGTCGCGCGATGGCCGCCTGACCCGCAAGGAGCGCACGACGCTCCGCGGGTTCGGCATCACGGCCATACAGCTCGACCGACTGGGCGCAGCGATCCGCACCAACCGCGGGCGCCCGCTCACGCGCGAGCAGGCGATGACCGTGCTGACGGGCACGAAGGCGCCAGTGGCCCCGCCAGCTGCGAACCCCGAGAATCCCGCCGGCGGCGTGCCCGGTGGCGGTGGGACCACCCCCGCCCCGACCAGCAACGTGGGCGACCCGGCGCTGCTGCCCGCGCCGCAGGCACTGAGCGCGGCGAACGCGGACGGCTATCGCCTGAGCACCTTCCCGAGCAGTGGCGGCAGCGGCGGCCAGGCCGACGCGGCGGGCAACCTCTACGTGGCGGCAGGGGCCGAGCTGCGCATCTTCGGCCCCGACAACAAGGCGATCTCGGTGACGAAGCTGCCGTTCGCGCCGCAGGACGTGGCGCCCGGGCCGAATGGCGACTACATCTACGCCGTCGAAGGCACCACGCCTCGCAAGCTGCTGCGCCAGGGCGATGGCAGCTACGCGATCGATCCGACCTTCCAGCTCGGCACGGTCCCCTACGGCGGCAAGCAGTACGCCGCGGAGGGCATCCGCATCGCGACGGACCACTCGGGCAACCTGTTCGTCGCGGACGGCATGTGGACGGGCAACCTGCTCAACACGGTCATCAAGTTCGATGCGAGCGGGAAGTACCAGACCCGCTTCGGCGAGTACGCCGACGGCAACAAGCAGGACGCCGCGTCGTGGGAGCAGGGCAAGTTCTACTGGGGCCTCGGCGGGATCGCCGTCTCGCCCGACGGCACGAGCGTCTACACGACCGAGGTCGGCAACAGCCGCGTGCAGCGATGGGACGCCCAGGCCAACGGCACCTATGCGAGCACGAAGATGTGGGGCAACACGCAGGCGGACGATCCCGACCGCGTCGGCTCCTCACAACCCGGCAAGTTCGGCGCGCCCTATGACATCGGGCTCGATGGCGAGGGCAACGTGTACGTCATGAACACGACCGCCGCGCAGATCCAGAAGTTCACGCGCGACGGCCAGTACATCACCGGGATGTTCATGGGGAACGACCCGAACACGCAGGACGCCTCGCTGCGCGGACACGGGATCGCCGTGACCACGCGCGGGGATGCGGTCAGCACCGAGACCGGCAGGATGATGGAGCACGTCGGCTGATCACGCGCCGAGGTCGATGTCGCGCAGCACGAAGCGGTTGCCGGGGTCGGTGAGCGGTGCGCGGCGCGTGGGCGACCACGTGGTGACGCCGACCGTGCGCGCCGCGGGGTCGAGCTGGAGCAGTCGCAGGAATCCGCCGCCGCCGTCCATGCGGACCTGGTAGTTGGCGAGCAGCTGGGTCACGGTGGAGCCGTCGGCGCGGCGCGTGGTGCGGCGGGCGGCGACGCCCGTGCGGCGGCACCCGGCGCCGGGATGCTCGACCCCGGGGGGCTCACCTGCGCACTGCACGACGTGCCCGCTCAGCACGAGCCGGACGTTGGGGTTGGGCGCGACCAGCTGCCGCCAGAGCCCGACGCCGTCGACCTGAGCCGGGCGACGTGGCAGCTGCAGCTGGCGGTGCGGCGCCGCGCCGCGCAGCCGCCCGTCGGCGTCGAGGTAGTCGTGCGTGACGAGGATCACGGTCGCGTCGGGGTGCGACTGGATGACATCTCGCGCCCACGCGACGGCGGCCGCGTCGGGACCGTAGCGCAGGGACACGACGATGATGTCGGCGCCGACCGGCCCATTGCCGCCCCAACGGATCCGGTGCCAGCTGTCGACGGCGCCCGCGCTGCGTCGTGCGCCGCCCCAGGTCGTGGACGCGGCACGCTCGAGCCGCTCGGGCGAGAACACCGCCGCGAATCGCGACGTGCGCCCGGCGCAGCGGTGCTGGTAGTCGACCAGGTCGTGGTTGCCGGCGAGCACCGTCCACGGGACCTGACCGTCGAGGCGCGCCATCGCGGCTGAGGCGACCTGCCACTGACGGGCGCTGCAGCGGTCGTCGACCACGTCGCCTTCGTGCACCACGAGCCGGAGGTCCAGGCGCGCGCGCTGCGTCGCGAGCCATGCGGTCTGCGCGCTGAACACGTTGCGTTCAGGGCTGCGCGCGCGGCTGACCTCGTACTGCGTGTCAGGGAGCACCGCGATCGTGAACGGCGGTGCAGCAGGGCGCGGGTCGCCTGCCGGCTCCTGCGAGTCGGTTCCGGGGGCGTCGGAGGCGGCCATCACCAGCAGCGCGGCCGCCGCCGTGAGGACTGTCGCCACACGCGAGCGCACGGGGCAGGACTCCCCGCCCCCGCACCCCTACAACGTGCTCCCCCACGGATTTGGTTACGTTGTTGTCGCATAGCGAGCACAACGTAACCAAATCTTTTCGGGACGATGGGTCAGACGCCCGCGGCGGTCAGGCGCCGGATCTCGTCGCGCAGCTTGGCTGCTTCCTCGAAGTGCAGGTTCTCGGCGGCGGTCATCATCCGCTCCTCGAGGTCGACGAGCTTGGCGTGACGCTCCTCGTCGCTCAACACCACGATCGCGGTGTTGCCAGCCTTGCGCACGCGTCCGCCGGTGCCACCCCCGCCGGGGCCTTCGGGAACGTTCGTGCGCGCGAGCGCACCGCGCTTCACGGAGCCGGCGCTCGTCCCCATGAGGATGCCCTTGCCACCGGTGTCGACGCCCATCTGCACGCTGGCGCTGTCGAGCGACAGGAACTCCGCGATGTCACTGACACCCTTGTTGATGGTGGTCGGCGTGATCCCGTGCTTGGTGTTGTGCTCGACCTGCTTGGCACGACGCCGGTCCGTCTCGTCGATCGCGGCCTTCATCGAATCGGTCTCGCGGTCGGCGTACATGACGACCCGGCCCTCGACGTTGCGCGCCGCGCGGCCGATCGTCTGGATGAGCGCCGTGCGCCCGCGCAGGAAACCCTCCTTGTCCGCGTCGAGGATCCCGACGAGCTGCACCTCCGGCAGGTCGAGTCCCTCACGCAGGAGGTTGACTCCGACGAGGATGTCGTAGTCGCCCATGCGCAGCCCACGGACCACCTGGATCCGCTCGAGCGTGTCGATCTCCGAGTGCAGGTATCGCACCTTGAACCCGCTCTCGAGCAGGTAGTCGGTGAGGTCCTCGCTCATTTTCTTGGTGAGGGTCGTGACGAGCACGCGCCCGCCGTTCTCCACCACGCGACGCGCCTCGTTCATGAGGTCGTCCATCTGGTGCGCAGTCGGGCGCACCTCCACGGGCGGGTCGATGAGCCCTGTCGGGCGGATCACCTGCTCGGCGATGTGGCTGGAGTTCTCCAGCTCGAACGGGCCGGGCGTGGCGGAGACGAAGACGGTCTGGCCGATCGTCTCGAGGAACTCGTCGAAGCGCAGCGGGCGGTTGTCCATGGCGCTCGGCAGGCGGAAGCCGAAGTCGACGAGCGTCTCCTTGCGCGAGCGGTCGCCGTTGAACATGGCCCCGACCTGCGGCACCGTCATGTGGCTCTCGTCGATGAGCATGAGAAAGTCATCGGGGAAGAAGCTCATGAGCGTGTTGGGCTTCTCGCCAGGCATGCGCCCGTCGAACCACCGCGAGTAGTTCTCGATGCCGTTGCAGAAGCCGACGTGCTGCAGCATCTCCAGGTCGTACTCGGTGCGCTGCTGGAGGCGGTGGCTCTCGAGCAGCTTGCCGGCCTCGTCGAGCTCGGCGACGCGGTGGACCATCTCGTTTCGGATGCCCGCGATGATCTCCTGCAGGGTGTCCTGCTCGGCGACGTAGTGCGATGCCGGGTAGATGGCGAGGTGCCCGAGCTCGGCAGTGACTTCACCCAGGAGCGGGTCGAACCGGACGATCTTCTCGACTTCGTCGCCGAAGAACTGGATGCGGTAGGCGTTCTCCTCCGAGGCGGGCTGCACCTCGAGCGAATCGCCACGGACGCGGAACGAGCCGCGGGTCAGGACCGCGTCGTTGCGCTGGTACTGGATTGCGATCAGCTGGCGCAGGACCTGGTCGCGGTCGATCTCGTCGCCCTGGGTGAGGATGAGCGAGTTGCGGCGATAGCTCTCCGGCGAGCCGAGGCCGAAGATGCAGCTCACGGAGGCGACGACGAGCGTGTCGGGTCGCGCGAGCAGTGCGCTCGTGGCGGCATGGCGCAGGCGATCGATGTCGTCGTTGACCGACGAGTCCTTCTCGATGTACAGGTCCGACGAGGGGACGTAAGCCTCCGGCTGGTAGTAGTCGTAGTAGGAGACGAAATACTCGACGGCGTTGTTCGGGAAGAACTCCCGGAACTCGTTGCACAGCTGCGCTGCGAGCGTCTTGTTGTGGGCGAGCACCAGCGTGGGCTTCTGGATCGCCTCCACGAGCTTGGCCATCGTGAAGGTCTTGCCGGTGCCGGTGGCGCCGAGCAGCGTCTGCATCTTGTCGCCGCGGCGCACGCCGGCGACGAGCTCCTTGATCGCCTGGGGCTGGTCCCCCATCGGCTCGAAGCCGCTGTACACCTGGAAGTTGGGCATGCACCCATTCTGCCAGCGGCGTCCAGTGGCGCGCGCGTGCAGGAGTCCATCCTGTCGGCTCGAACATCGATTCAGCGGCAGTTTCGCGTCAGCTGGGGAGGCTGGGGGACTCACCGCACCGGGGGGACGTCGGGTGCAGATCACACGCGCACATGGGGTTGCGGCGACGATGACCCATGCGGCCGCCCGGCCACGGGTCGAGGCATGGGTGCCGGACGCCGACGGCGGCATCGACGTGCTGGCACAGCGCAGCGGCGGGCGCGCGAGCGGGGACGGCGTGGTCGCGGCGGCACTGGCGACGGGTGAGCGCGTCCTCGACTACGTGGCCACCGAGTTCGGGCGCGACGGGGTCGATGGCCGAGGCGCCGCACTGAAGCTGCGCGTCCACGCACCGGATCCATTCACCGGCGAACCGCGTGCGAACAACGCGTTCTGGTTCGATGACGAACAGCGCATCTGGCTCGGCGACGGCGACGGTGTCAGCTTCGGCCCGCTCGGTGCAGCCGCCGACGTCGTGGCACACGAGTTCTTCCACGGCGTCATCGATGCCGAGGTGCAGCTGCGCTACGTGGGACAGGAGGGCGCGCTGCACGAGAGCTTCGCCGACGTGCTCGCCTCCGGCATCGACGGCAACTGGCAGATCGGCGAGGACGTCTACACGCCCGGCGTCCCCGGCGACGCCCTCCGCGACCTGTCGAAACTGACACACGTGAACTGGCGCCACTTCCCCTCGGGTGAGGACGAGGTCCACGCCATGAGCGAGATTCCCTCCCAAGCCGCGTACCTGATAGGCCAAGCCATCGGCGCGCACGAACTGCGCCGCATCTGGTACCTCGGGCTCACCGAGCAGCTTCGCGACGGCGCCGGATTCGCCGGCGCCCGCGACGCCACCATCGCCGCAGCCCGCACCCTCTATGGCGCGCGCAGCACCCAGACCCAGGCCGTCACCGACGCCTGGGCCGCCGTCGGCATCGACGCAACGACGCCGAAGGAACGCTAGGCGCCCGCTGCCACGGTCAGGCGTCCGACACCGCAGTCGATGTGCATTTCGTCGACTTCATGTCCACAGACTGCACATCCATCGCGATCACGGCACGCCCGCGCCCGCCCCCACGGCGCTCCTCGGTCCGCAGCCCGTGCAGGCACTTTCCGGCCCGATTCCCAGTTCGTCCGCCCCGAGGCGGACGATATGTACTCTCGGTCCTGATCTGCCTGCACGGAGGCCACGGCCCTCGATCGGCCACCCGCTCGATGCCACATCGTGGCGATGAGCCTGACCGGATGGCTTCGAGTGGCTCCCCGCCGACGCCTCGAAGCCAGATCGTCGTGCTGAGCCAGACGCAATGGCTTCTGTACGGAAGATCATGGAGGGCCGGCCCTCGGCGCAGCGCGATCGCGCAGGCGCGCTGCCTACACCCCGTGCTTGGCGCGCAGCTCGTCGAGGACCCGGCCGGCGAAGGCATCGAGCTCCTCGAAGGAGCCCGTGTTGATGAAGGAGATGTCGGCGCGCTCGGTCTTCTCCGCCTCGTCCATCTGGGCGGCAGCACGCTCGACGGAGTGCGCCTTGCCGTCGTCGCGTGCGTTGGCGCGCTCGATCCTGGTGGGCAGCGGGGCGGTGACCGCGACGACGGCGTCGTAGCGATCCTCGAGCCCGGCCTCGAACAGCAGCGGCACTTCCGCCACGACGAACTCCGGCGGCTCCGGCAGCGCGCGCTGCTCGTCCACGAAGGCGAGCCACGCCACGCCCACGCGCGGGTGCAGCAGGCCCTCGAGCCAACGCAGCTCGGCATCATCGGTGAAGACGATCGATGCGATCGCGTTGCGCGCGACCACGCCGCCGACGATCACGTCTTCGCCCCAGCGCTCGCGGACCGCCTCCACGACATCGGGGGCCCCATAGAGCTCGTGCACCGCGGAGTCGGCCGAGAACGGCACGGCTCCACGGTGCACGAATGCATCCACGAGCGTCGACTTGCCCGCGCCGATGCCGCCGGTCACGCCGATGAGGATCGGTCGCGTCACGTCAGCGTCTCGGCCCGGGCGAGCCGGATGTCAGGCCTCGGGCTCCGCAGCGGGGACGTCCTCGCCAGCGGCAGCCTCGGTGGCTGCCTCCTCGGCGACCTCGGGCGTCTCGGCCGCGGGGGCCTCCTCGCCTGCGGTGGCCTCGGCGACCGTGTCCTCGGCCACCTCGACCTCGGTCGAAGCAGGCTCGACGACGGGCTCGGCGTCCACCGAGGTCGCACCGTCAGGCGCATCGCCCGGGGCCTCGGCGACGTCAGGCGTCGCCTCGGTCGGCTCGATCGCGGCGTCTTCGGGCTTGCTCTCACCCTCGGCGGTCGCGGCAGGAGTCTCGTCGTCGGCAGGGGCTTCCTCGCCGGAGACCTCGTCCTCGCCACGTGCACGCGATGCTGCTTCACGCAGCGCCTGTGCCATGGAGGTGGACGGACCATCCAGGTCGAGACCCTCGCCCGATGCGTCGATCGGCACGAAGTCGTCGTCGGCAGGCAGGTCGGCAGGTCGCTCGGTCGTCTGCTTGATCGACAGCGAGATGCGGCGCCGTTCGGCGTCGATCTCGATGAGCTTGGCCTTGACCTTGTCGCCGGGAT
>JAOPYU010000008.1 GCA_025964455.1 Thermoleophilia bacterium
CGGGCGTGCCGAAGCGGCTCGTCGGCGCGAAGTAGCCGGTCGTCTGGTACCCCCACGAGCCGTAGAACGGGTGCTCCATGACGGGCATGAACTCCACGTGCGTGAAGCCCGTGCGCTGCACGTGCTCGATGAGCTTGGGAGCCAGCTCGCGCCATGTCAGTGAGCGGTTGTCCTCCTCGGGAACGCGCGCCCACGAACCGGGGTGCATCTCGTACACGCTCATCGGCGCGCCCGGGCCGTTGCGTGCGCCGCGCGTGGACATCCACTCCGAGTCGCGCCACTCGTACTCGTCGTTCCAGACGATCGACGCGGTCTTGGGCGGCACCTCGGCGAGGCGCGCGTAGGGGTCGGCCTTCTCGACCTGGTAGCCGCCATGCGGCGAGGCGACGTGGTACTTGTAGTGCTCGCCGTGGCCGACGCCCGGGATCCAGCCCTGCCAGATCCCGACGCCGCCCTGGGGCGCGAGCGGGTGCTGGCCGGCTGCCCAGCCGTTGAAGTCGCCGATCACCGAGACGTGGTCCGCGTTGGGCGCCCACACCCCGAACCACGTGCCCGTCACCCCGCCGATGGTCTGCGGGTGCGAACCGAGCACGCGATGCATCAGGTTGTGCGTGCCCTCGGCGAACAGGTACATGTCGTCGTCGCCGAGGGGACTGACATCGTGGCGCACTGCCGGGTGCTCCCCCTGCGTGCCCTGCGCGAGCGCGGTCGCGGCGCGGCCAGCGGGGCTTGCAGCGCGCAGCCGCGTGAGCTCGCGCATCAGGCCGGTGATGGCGCCGTCGGCGGCGACCTGCTCGAGCGTGCGGGTCGTGCGGCGCACCCAGTTGGGATTGTCCTGGGACGTGGTGCCGGGCACGTTCTGCGGGCTCGCCTCGCCCCAGAAATCCTCGAGGTTGGCGATGACCGAGCCGGCCTCGCCACCGGCGAGCAGGCGCAGGGCCGCGTCGTGGATCGCCTCGGCGCCGGCGCCGCCGCCCACGAGCAGCCCGCGGTCGCGGAGCCACTGCGCGATCGAGTCGCGCTCGGCGCCGTCGAGCGCTGCCCACTGCGCCGACCACGTCGGCGTGTCGTGGGTGTTGATCGCGACGAGCGCGCCGGCGGGTGGCGGGTTGATCGCGGGATCGCCGTCCGGCGCCAGCTCGAACTGCATCACGTAGGTGCGCCGCGCGCCATGCTCGAGCATCGTCTCGCGGACGCCGCTCGGCACGGTGCCGAGGTCCTCGCCCACGACCAGGCAGCCGGTGCGCTGGGATTCGAGGCAGATGATCGCCCACTGCTCCTGGGCCTCGTAGGAGACGTACACGCCGCCGCTCGGGTCGAGGTCCGACGGGATCCAGAAGAGCCGGTGCAGGCCCATCACGTGGTCGATGCGCACGGCGCGGGCGTGGCGGAACAGGTGCCGAACCGAGGCGATCTGGTAGTCGTAGCCCGCCTCGCGCTGGCGCTCCGGGTGCAGCGGCGGCAGGCCCCAGTCCTGGCCGAACGGACCGAGCGGGTCCGGCGGCGCACCGATGCTCATGCCGTCGACGAACTGCTCGCTGAACTGCGCGCGGTCGAAGCCGTCCGGGTGCACGCCGAGCGGCAGGTCCAGGTAGAGCCCGGCGCCGGTCGCGGTGTCGAGCTCGGCGAGCTGCTCCTCCATCGCCCACTGCACGTACTGGTGGTAGTGCGCGGCCTTGGCGTCCCCGCCTTCGAGGCCGGCGCGGAAGGCCGCGTAGTCACCGACGAGGGGGTGCGCCGTGCGCCACGCCTCGAATGCATCGCGCCGCGCGCCGCCGGAGCTGCCGGCCAGTTGCGAGGCGCACGCCTCGAGCAGCTCGCGCTTGAGCGCGTAGACGCCGCGGTGGTCGACGTGGTCGAGCGAGTGCAGGGCCTTGCGCCGACGCAGCACGTCGCGGTCACGCAGCATCGAGGCAGCGGCGTTGGAGGTCTCGGTCTCCGGGAGGCGATCCAGGTCGAGGTAGGCCTCGTTCCAGAACAGGCGGCTGACCGGCGCGTACGGGCTCGGCTCGTAGCGCTCCGTGTCGAGGAATGTGGAGAGCAGCGGCGTGGAACCGACGAGGCGGCCGCCCGCCGCATCCACCAGCTCGAGCAGCTGACGCGCGCTGCCGAGGTCGCCGATGCCCCAGTCGTGTTCGCTGCGCGCGGCGTACAGCGGCAGGAAGACGCCCCAGCTGCCGTCCAGGCCGCCGCTGCGGGCGAGCCGCGGTGCGCTGATGATGCGGCTTGATGCGCGCGCGCCACCATGTTCGACGACGAGGTCGTGGTAGCCGTACGGCAGGCCGGACGGGAGTGTCAGTCGCCCGCCGGCGCCCGGCAGCAGCTCCTGGGTGTCACCCGATTCAAGGGTGAGCGTGCACCGTGCGCTCGCCGGATCCACGCCCGTGCCGAGCCGCAGCTCGACCGGCTCGCCGTCCCACGCGACGTGGACGGCGTCGACCAGCCGCGCCGACTGATGCGTGCGCCACTGCTCGAGCGCCTGCTCCGCGCTCGCACTGCTCGTGCCGACGTCGACGCCGAGCGCGCCCACAACCGCGCGCAGCGACTCCTGCCCGGCGCGCACGCGCTGGCCTTCCATGTCGCGGTACTCCACCTGCACGCCGAGGCCCTTCGCGAGCTCTCGCAGTGCACGTGCGGCATCGGTCTTCGTTCGGGGCATCAGCTGTCGTTCTCCAGGAGGCTCTGCAGGCCGCGGGCGGGGATCCACACCCAGTCCGGCCGGTTGTTCGCTTCGTAGCCCAGCTCGTAGAGCGCCTTCTCCATGAGCAGGGAATCGAGGATGATCGCAAGGTCGTGCTCGTCGCGCGTGACGAAGTCGCCGTGTTCCCACGCGGTGTCCAGATATGCACGCAGGAAGATCGCCGAGACCCAGCGGTACCAGTACTCGATCCAGCGCGATGCGCGCTCGTCGTGCTGGCCGCCACCCGCCTCCGCGGTGCCGCGCTCGTTGCAGATGGTCCACGCGGCGTAGTCGAACGACCGAACCATCCCGGCGACGTCCTTGAGTGGGGAGCGCTTGATGCGGCGTTCGCCGATCGGCCGCGCCGGCTCGCCCTCGAAGTCGATGATCCGGAAGTCGCGCCCGGTCCAGAGCACCTGCCCGAGGTGGTAGTCGCCGTGCACGCGGATGCGTACGTCGGTCAGGCCGATGTCGAGCAGCCGGCGGAAGCGCTCCACGATCGCGTCCTCGAGCGGCAGGATCTCCTGCAGCGACGGCTGCTCACGCTGCAGACGACGCAGCGCCACGAAGGTGCGCTTGGTCGCGCCGCGCATCGCCTGGTAGAGCGAGCGCCGGTACATCGGCGTGATCGGCTCGGCGGCGAGCACCGACTCCTCGTCGGCCGACGCGAGCGCGGCGTGCAGCTCGGCCGTGCGCTGACCGAGCAGGCGGGCCGATTCCAGGAAGTGGCCGATCGTCTCGTGTGCGAGCGGTGTCGCCTCGAGCCTGGAGCGCTGCAGCAGCGACGCCGGGGGCAGCGGCGGCAGCTCCGGCTGCGCGAGGGCGTCGTCGAGGTATCGGCGCAGCGCGTCGAGCGTATAGCTCCACGCGTCGCCCTCGTTCTCCACGTACTCCTGCAGCACCGCGACCGTGCGCGTGCGCGAGGTGCTCGTGCCGGCCTGGTCGGCGGGCCGGTACTCGAGCGTCGCACCGACCGCCGGGGCGTGCTCGAAGCGCGCCTCCTCGGTCAAGAACCGTCCCAGCTCCACGTCGGGGTTGGTCCCCTCGTCGACCATCCGGAACATCTTGAGCAGGAATCGGTCGCCATAGACGACCGTGGAGTTGGACTGCTCCACGTGTAGGGGCGTGGGCTCCTCGCCGGTGCCGGCGGCGCGCAGGTGGCGCAGGCGATCGGTCGTCGCCGACACGAGCGAGCCCTCCTCGCCAGCCAGCTCGCGACGGCGCAGCATGGTCGACAGCAGCGCCTTGTTGAACGCCTCGTCGGCCAGTCCGTCGTAGACGGCGACCTGTCGCTCCGCCCCGTCCATCGACACCCGCGCGAGCGTCGACGGCGGCAGCGGCGAGGGGTGGTCGGGCCGCGGGTCGATCGGCTCGGCCACGAGCGGCAGCACGTAGGTCTCCGGATCGCCCTCGGCGAACTCGACTGACACGAACGTCATGTAACCCGCCGGTGTCGACTTGCTGCCACCGACCGCCACCACGTCGACGATCGACGCCGCGCGCACCTTGCGGGCCTTGGAGCGGAACCACCGTCGCTCGAGCATGTAGGCCGGCAGCAGCGCCTCCACCTTGCGGCGCTGGCGGTGGTCGAGCAGCAGGTCGGACCAGTCGCCCGCCACCTGCAGCGTCGGCACCTCCACCGAGCGCGACGGATGCGCGTCGTCCGCCGCCGCTGGCTCGAGCACGAACCAGAAGTGGTCATGGGGGCCGAGCGTCAGCATGTAGGGCAGCTCACCGATGACGGGGAATTCCACCTGGCCGAGCAGCGAGATCGGTCGCCAGCCCTCGTGCTCGGACAGGTCCAGCTCCACGTACTGCGTGTAGCGCGACAGGTTGGCGACGCACAGGATCCGCTCGTCCTCGGTGCAGCGCATGTAGGTGAGCACCTTGCGGTTCTCGCTCGGCACCCAGCGCAGCTCGCCATGGCCGAGGGCGGGGTGGCGTTTGCGGAGCGCGATCGTGCGCTTGGTCCACCACAGCAGCGACTCGGGGTTCGCCCACTGCGCCTCGACGTTGATGCTCGAGTGGTGGTACTCGGGATCGGTGACCACCGGCAGGTAGAGCTTCTGCGGGTTGGCGTCGGAGAAGCCCGCGTTGCGGTCGGCGCTCCACTGCATCGGGGTGCGCACGCCGTCGCGGTCGCCGAGGTAGATGTTGTCGCCCATGCCGATCTCGTCGCCGTAGTAGATGACCGGCGTGCCCGGCAGCGAGAAGAGCAGGCTGTTCATCAGCTCGATGAGGCGGCGGTTGTTGCCGAGCAGCGGCGCCAGGCGTCGGCGGATGCCGAGGTTGA
>JAOPYU010000011.1 GCA_025964455.1 Thermoleophilia bacterium
GCACGATGTCGACCTGCACGTCGACCTTCACGCCGAACGCACCAGCCTTCACGTGGAAGGAGGCGGCGTTGGGGTCCATCCGGAGCACGTTCGCCTCGCCCTTGACGTTGAGGAAGCCCACCTTGGAACCCTTGACGACGTCGAACGCCTGGCCGGCGACGATGCCGGGGAACTGCACGATCGGCGGAAGTCCGAGCAGTGCGGCGCCGTCACGCGCGGTACCGGGCGCGCTCGGGGCGGCGATCCCGGCAAAGCGCGGGGCGATCGGGGTTCCAGCCACGACGGGCGACGGGGCGCGCATCGGGGTGACGGGCGAGACGGAGGCGATCGAGGCGAGCTGCATCGGACCATGATCGCGGACGCGGCCGACGCGTGCGTCACACTCAGGGGCGTATGCCCACGCTCGACTCTCCGCCAGCCCGGCCCGCCGCGATGACCGATCCCGACCAGATCCTCGGTTCGCTCAACCTCGCGCAGCGTGAAGCAGCCGAAGTCGTCCGCGGCCCGGTTGCCATCGTCGCCGGCGCCGGGACCGGCAAGACCACCACGGTCACGCACCGCATCGCCTGGCAGGTGGCGAGCGGGACCTTCACGCCCCGCGAGCTGCTCGCGGTGACCTTCACCGACAAGGCCGCCGGCGAGCTGCGCGGGCGACTGTCGGAGCTCGGCGTGCACGGCGTCGAGGCGCGGACCTTCCACGGCGCGGCGCGCTGGATGCTGAGCGTCCTCTGGGAGCCGATGACCGGTGCCCCGATGCCGGCCCTGATGCCGCACAAGACCGCGATGATCGACGAGCTCGTGCGTGAGCTTCCCAAGCCCGACTGCTTCCGACCCCGGCGCGAGATCGCGCAGGAGATCGAGTGGGCCAAGAACCGCCGGGTGACGCCCGAGCAGTACCTCGACGAGCTCGTGCGGTCAGGGCACCAGCAGCCGCTGCGCGACGCCGAGCGCATGCACCGCATCTACGAGCAGTACGAGATGCGCAAGTCCAACGTCGGCGCGTGGGACTTCGAGGACCTGCTCTGGCGCCTGGCCGACCTGCTCGACGAGCATCCACAGGCCGCCGAGCGGCTCCGGACCCGTTTCCGGGCGATCACCGTGGACGAGTACCAGGACGTCAACTCCCTGCAGCAGGCGCTGCTGGAGCATTGGACCGGCCCGGACGCCGACCTGTGCGTGGTCGGGGACGACTACCAGACGATCTTCTCCTTCACGGGTGCCAGCCCCAACTGGCTGCTGGATTTCCCGAGCCGATACCCCGAGGCGCGGGTGATCCAGCTCGAGGAGAACTACCGCTCGACCACCCCGGTCCTGGAGCTCGCGAACCGCCTCATCCCGAAGCTGGGCGGCTTCGAGAAGACCCTGCGTCCGTGCGGGGCGACGCTCGCCGACACCTCGGCGCCCGAGCCCGTGGTACAGGCCCACGTCACGTGCGCCGACGAAGCCGCGTGGGTGGCCGGCGAGTGCCGTCGGCTGCACGAGGTGGACGGTGTTCCGTACGAGGACATGGCGATCCTGTACCGCCTCAACGCCCGCTCGCCCGAGTTCGAAGCGGCGCTGCACCGGCTCGGTGTCCCGTTCGTCGTCAAGAGCGGCGCCTTCCTGGACCGTCCGGGAGCACGCGGGCTGCTGCGCGGGCTCGACGGTCGTCGCGCCGACTACGACGTCGTCGGTGCCGTGCGACGGATGGCGGAGCGGCTCGGCTGGCGCGAGGACGGCAAGGCGGGCTCCAGCGACGAGGCGCAGACCCTGCAGGAGGACCTCGCGACGCTCATCAACATCGCCGCGGCCGAGCCCTTCATCGACGTGGGCCAGTGGCTCGACACGGTGCGGTCGCGGTTCACGGTCCAGGCGGACGCCCGCGGCGTGGAGCTGCTGACGATCCATCGCGCCAAGGGGCTCGAGTGGACGGCGGTGTTCCTGCCGCGCATCAACGTCGGCGAGCTGCCCTTCAAGACCCGCACGAGCGCCGCCAACGTGGACGACGAGCGACGGCTGCTCTACGTCGGCATCACCCGCGCCGAGCGGCACCTCGCGATCTCGTACGCGGCCGAGGCGAAGGGACCGAGCCCGTTCCTGGCCGAGCTCGGCCTCGTCGCACCCGCGCTGGCCGGTGCGGCGTCGAGCGGCAGCAAGGTGCGGGGCCCGGGCGTGGAACTCGACGAAACGGATCCGCGTGTCTCGGCGCTGCGCACCTGGCGCGCCGAGGAGTCGGGGCGTATCGCCAAGCCGGCGTACGTGGTGTTCGACAACAAGACGCTCGTCGCGATCGCGGCCGCGGCGCCGCAGAGCCTCGGTGAGCTCGCCGGGGTCAGCGGCGTGGGGCCCGCGAAGCTCGAACGCTACGGCGAGGCAGTGCTCGACATCCTGCGCTCGGTCGAGGACGACTGACGTGGGTGACGTCGATCGGCTCCGGGCATTCCTGGCGATCCATCGCCACGGCTCGGTGACCGAGGCCGCGCGCACCCTGCACGTCTCCCAGCCCGCCCTCACCCAGCAGCTGCAGGCGCTCGAGGCGACCACGGGGCGCCCGCTGTTCCGGCGGCTGCCGCGCGGGGTGGAGCCGACGCCGGCGGGCCGCGAGCTCGCCGAACAGATCGGCGGGCACCTCGATTCGCTCGAGGAGGCCTGGGGGCAGTGGCTCGGGCGCATGACCCACGAGGTCGACGGCAACGAGCTGCGTGGGGCGAGCGTCTATCTCGGGGGCCCCTCGGAGTTCATCACCCAGCGCGTGCTGCCAGCGCTCGGCCCGCTCATCGTGGCGGGCGTGCGGATGCGCGTGGCGGTCGGCGACGACGCGCGGGTCGGTGCGGCGCTCGATGCGCGCGAGCTCGACCTCGCGATCCTCACCGTCCCCCCGGACCAGCGGGGCGTCAGCGCCGAGCCACTGGCACACGAGGAGTTCGTGCTCGTCGCATCACCCGATGTGGCGGTGGAGCTGGGCGACCTCGGCCGTGGCGGACGGCGCGCGGCGCGTGCGCTCGAGCGGATGCCGCTCCTCGCCTATGCCGAAGAGCTGCCGCTCATCCGGACGTACTGGACCGAGGTGTTCGGCGTGGAGCCGAGCGTCCTCGCATCCGTGGTGGCTGACAGTCTCCCGGCGCTCGCGGCGCTCGCAGAGCGTGGCCTCGGGGTCACGGTGCTGCCGCGCCACGTGTGCGAGGAGCAGCTCTCGATGGGGCGGCTCGTCCAGCTCGTGCACCCGCGCGTCGCGCCGGGCTCGGAGCTGTGGCTGGCATGGCGCTCAGGTTCGCGTCGAACTCCGGCGGTCGCGGCAGCGTTCGATCGCATCCACGACGTCGTCGGCGCGGCCCAGCACTAGGGCTCGAGGCGCGCGCGCAGCCAGCTGGTGCCGGCTGCGTCGGTCACTCGCAAGGCGGCGGCTTCGAGCTGGTCGAGCCCGCCAGCCGCGGCGATGGCGGCTTCCGAGCGAGGCCGTCCCATGTCGTCGACGCGGAGGAAGCTGACGCGGTCGTGCAGTCGCCCGGACCTGCCCTGCCAGAACTCCAGCTCATCGGCCACGAGCTGCAGCCCGCCCCATCGCTCCGGGATCCGCACGGGCTCGGTGAGCGCGGCGGCGCGGGCATCGAGCGCGGCGCGGTCAGGCACTGCCCGCGACTGGTGCGACGCGGCCGCGCCGATGCGAGCCCCGATCGGGCGACTGTCGAAGTACGTGGCGCTGGCGGCCCGGTCCAGCTGCACGACTCGGCCGACGGCGCGGACCTGGCGACCGGGCACGTCGCCCGCTGCCGGCCACCACCAGCACAGCGCGGCGAGCGGATTGGCGGCGACCTCGAGCCCCTTGCGACTGTCGAGGTTGGTGAACCACGTGAATCGCGCATCCGTGGGATCGATGCCCTTGAGCAGCACCATGCGTGCGCTGGGCACCCCGCCTGCGCCGACGGTCGCGAGGGTCATGGCGTTCGCCTCGCGGTCCGTCTCCACGCCGCGAGCGGCCTCGAGCCAGGCGGCGAACAACGCCATCGGATCAGCACCGGCGTCGGCCTCCGCGAAGCCGTCCGTACCGTACTCGACTCGCAGCGATGGCAGGTCCTCGTGCACGGGCTGATCGTACCGGCGCGGTCGGGCCCGTGCTGCGTGCGCAGGCGCCGCGCGCGAGTGTATGCTCGCGCGGAGTGCGCGTGAGCGCGCGCCTCGCCTGATCCGAGAAAGGTTCCAGCCCCATGCGCATCTCCCTCCTCCTGTTCGCCCTGCTCGCCGTTGCTGGTCTCGCAGCCGGCTGTGGCGGCCCGGACGATCCGGACAAGCGGCTCGCCGAGGCGTGTGAGCGGCAGATCGAGGAGATCGAGGCAGCGGGTGAGGAAGGCGACACGCCGACCGCCAAGTCGACCGAGGAGCGCCTCTCCGACGTGACCCTCGTCGAGTGCGCCGGACAGACCGTGAAGATCACCGAGGGTGGCACCGACACCACCGAGGGCGAGCCCGAGGGCGCGGGTGCCGGTTCCGAGACGATGCCGGCTGAAGGCGAAGGCACCGAGGCCCTCGAT
>JAOPYU010000016.1 GCA_025964455.1 Thermoleophilia bacterium
GCTCCTCGATCGCCTGCTCGAGGTCGAAGCCCATCGACGTGAGGAAGGCGCGGCCCACCTCGGGGTGGAACTGCGTGCCGAGGCCGAGCGCGATCTCCTCGAGCGCGAGCTCGCGGGGCAGCGCGTCGCGGTAGGGCCGGTGGCTCGTCATGGCGTCGAAGGCGTCGGCCACGGCGATGATGAAGGCCTCGAAGGGGACGTCGTCGCGATCGCGCAGCAGGTAGCCGCGCCCGTCCCACCGCTCATGGTGGCAGCGCACTACGTCGGCGTCGTACTCGTCGAACGAGAAGCTCGCGAGGATGCGGGCGCTCACCTCGGGGTGGGCCTTCATGAGCTCGAATTCCTCGGAGGTCAATCGTCCCGGCTTGTTGAGGATCGAATTGTCCACCGCGACCTTCCCGAGGTCGTGCAGCCGGCTCGTCCAGTACAACGCCTCGAGCTGGCGCTCGGTGAGCCCGAGCTGGCGCCCGATCACCATCGAGTAGTCGCAGACGCGGTCGGAGTGCTCGAAGGTGTAGCGGTCTCGCTCGTCCACGATCGTGGCGAACGTGTCCAGGGCGCTGTCGGTGACCTGCTGGATGCGGTTGCCCCGCTCGAGCGCCAGGTACATCGATGCGGCGAGCGGCACCACCACGGGCGCCGCCCAGGGATTGTCGAGCGTGATCACGGCCACGCCCGCGCCGACGAGGCACTCGAGCATGGTGGTCCCGAGGTTGCCGGGGAGGCGGTCGATCTCGTCGCGCCAGCGCGCTCGGGAGAGGTCGGCGGCGCTCATCGCGTCCCAGAGGAAGTACAGCTCGTTGGTCACGGCGAACACGAGCGCGCTGACCGCGACGGCGAGGTAGTCGTCGGGCAGCGTCAGCATGCCGACGCCGCGATCTCCGGCCAGCTGCCACCACGCCAGGCCCGCGAGCAGGATGGGAACCACACGGGTCGGCAGGTTGCCTGCCATGCGCACGGGAGACCGTCGACGGCGCAGGTCGTACAGGACGGATGCGGTCGCCCCCGCAAGCACGGCGATCCACGGCCCGACCAGGTAGAGCAGCATGGTCGCGACCGCCGCGTGCATGCTCTGTGATGCCCCGCCCGCACTTCGACGCACGTCGTGAACCCGCATGCCGAGACCGGCATAGAGCAGTGCAATCGCACCACCCAGCAGCAACCAGGCCCGCACGTTGTCGCCCCCGGCGGAGGCGAGCTGCGCCACCGCGATCGAGACCGCGATGATCGAGCATGCGTGGTACGGCACGCGCAGGATGCGTGGGCGATTGGTCATGGGTGCGTGCACGCACGCGGCATCGCGCCGCGGGCGTGGATGCCTGCTCATCGGCGATCCCCGAAGGGGACTTGAATTCGTACCGTCGCCTACCGTGGGCTTTCGGTAGCTACGCGCGCACGCCGAGGCTCGCCTCGATGCGACCGATCGCTTCGCGCAGCCGGTCGTCGGGCGTGGACAGCGAGATGCGGATGAAGCCCTCGCCCGCGGCACCGAAGCTGGATCCCGGCGACACGACGACGTTGGCCTCGTCGAGCAGCAGCTGCGCGAACGACGAGGAATCGTGGCCCTCGGGCACGCGCGCCCAGACGTAGATCGAGCCCTTGGGCGAGTTCGGCTCCAGGCCGATCGCACGCAGCGCCTCGA
Source organism: Thermoleophilia bacterium (assembly GCA_025964455.1). The sequence goes on from JAOPYU010000016.1 coordinate 1,643, forward strand.
TCACGAGGTCGCGCCGGCGCTGGTAGATGCGGCTCATCTCGTCCGGGAACGAGCGGCACTCGGTGAGCGCCTTCGCGGCCGCGACCTGGATCGCATCGAACATGCCGCTGTCGATGTTGGTCTTGAGCTTCCAGAAGGCCCCGACCACGTCGGGGTTGCCGACGCAGGCGCCAACGCGCCAGCCGGTCATGTTCCAGGCCTTGGAGAGCGAGAACATCTCGACGCCGACGTCCATCGCGCCAGGCGTGGCGAGGAAGCTCGGCGCGCGGTAGCCGTCGAAGCTGATCTCCGAGTAGGCGTTGTCGTGCACGACGATGATGTCGTTGGCCCGGGCGAACTCGACGACCTCGGCGAAGAAGGTGTCGCCCTCCTCGATGACCGCACCCGTCGGGTTGTTGGGGTAGTTGAGGAAGAGCAGCTTGGCCCGCGCGAGGATGTCGGCAGGGATCGAGCCGAGGTCGGGCTTGAAGTCGTTCTCGGGGGTGATCGGCAGCAGGTACGGCTCGGCATCGGTCAGGAGCGGACCGCTCGTGTAGACCGGGTAGCCGGGGTCGGTGCCGAGGGCGACGTCGCCCGAGTCCAGGAGTGCCTGGCAGATGTGGAAGATGCCTTCCTTGCCGCCGAGCACCGGGAGCACCTGCGTGTTGGGGTCCAGGGGCACCCCGAAACGCTGGTCGTAGAAGCTGGCGATCGCATCGCGCAGGACCTGGCGGCCGCGGTTGGACGGGTACTGGTGCGTGTCGGGCTTGAGCACCGCGGCGCGCAGCGCCTCGACGACCGGCTCGGGGGTCGGCATGTCGGGGTCGCCGATGCCGAGGCTGATCACGTCGATCCCCGCTGCCTTCTTGTCAGCGATCGCCTGCTCGAGCTGGGCGAACATGTACGGCTGCAGGCGGTCGAGGCGGGCGGCGTGGCGAGGGCTCATGCGGGCGTGCTCCAGTGCGGTCGGGCGGGCGTGCGGTCGTAGGCTATCGTGCGCGTCGATGGACGTGCTCGACCTGCGCAAGCTCAACCGCGCGACACTCGCCCGCCAGGGGCTGCTCGAACGCTCCCGCGAGGACGTTGCGGCGGTGGTGAAGCGCGCCGGGGGCATCCAGGCGCAGGGCCCGTCGCAGGCGATGATCGGCCTCTGGTCCCGGATCGAGGGCTTCCGTCGTGCGCAGCTGGTCGAGGCCGCAGTTGCCGGGAAGGTGGTTCGTGGCACGACGATGCACGGGACGCTCCACCTGCACGAGGTCGACGACTATCGAGCGGTGCGACCCGCCATCCAGCCGCTGCTGGATTCGGTGGCTCGTTCACTGGCGCGGCGATATGACGCCGACGCGCTCGACGAAGCGCTGCAGCTCGGTCGCGAACTGCTCGAGCGCCAGCCGATGCCGATCGGGGCACTCAAGCGGGCCCTCAAGGAGCGGTGCAGGGACATCGATCCGCAGGCGCTCGGCAACTTCGTGCGCCATGCGGTGCCGCTCCTGATCGTCCCGGATCCGGAGGTCCCGAACGGGTGGCGGTCCAACGTCGCGCCCTTCACCCCGGCGACCGCCCTCATCGGCGGCCGGCTCGCGGCGGGGCCCAATCCCGCGCTGCTCGTGCGGCGGTTCTTCGAGTCGCTCGGGCCAGGCACGGTCGCGGACGCGCAGGCGTGGAGCGGCATCAGCGGGCTCAAGGCGAGCGTGACCTCGATGGTCGATGCCGGCGAGCTCATCGAAGTGGCGACGTTCGAGGGCGCGACGATGTTCGACCTCCCCCACGCGCCGCGACCTGACGGGGACATCCCGGCCGGCGTGCGGTACCTGCCGATGTGGGACAACCTGCTGCTGTCACACCGCGACCGCTCGCGGGTGGTCGACCCGGCCTTCAAGCCCTACATCGCGTCCAGGAACGGCATGCCGCCACCCACGTACCTCGTCGACGGGTTCGTCCACGGGTTGTGGACCTGCGCGCGCTCAGGTGATGTCGCGACCCTGCAGCTCGCGCCGTTCGCACCGATTCCGGCATGGGCGCAGGAGCCGCTCGTGCGCGAGGGCGAGGCGTTGCTCGGCTTCCTCGAGCCTGGGGCCGGCACGCGCGTCGTGCGGCTCGGCTGACTCCGCGACCTCTGTAACGAATCGTGGTCCGAGCGCGAGAGATCGGCAGGGACCGGACGGACGTTGGGACGAACACCATGGGCATTGCTGCGCTGTCGACCGTGCGCATCGGCGGACACGACCACAACTTCGTGCAGGACGCGGGCGTCATCGCGACTGCCGGTGTCAGCGGCGGCGCCGCGGCGGCGATGCCGAAGCTCTACCGCGCGCACTCGGGTGCGAACGCGCCGTTCTCGACCCTCATGAAGTCTTCGGTCAAGCCCGCCCTGGTCGGGGGCGTTGCGGCAGCCGCGCTCGCCGCCGGCCTCGTCGCATTCGCGCCCGAGCACGGCGACAACGCCCTGATGGGTGCCGCAGTCGGCGGCGGGATGGGCGCCCTCATGTTCGCGGGCAACGGCCTCTCCGCCATCGGACAGCCGGTCTACGGTCGCGTGCCGTCTGCCATCCGGGTGGTCGCGGGGCCGATGATGCTGGGAGCCGGCATCGGTGCAGCGGTCGGGCTTGGCGCAGGCGCGCTCATGGGCCTTGCCGGCAGCTCGGATTCCGCGGAGCCGGCTGGCTCCTAGGCGCGAACGGGCAGCCGCGCGGCGGGAA
>JAOPYU010000033.1 GCA_025964455.1 Thermoleophilia bacterium
CAGCTCGAAGCGGGCGGCGAGGTGCTCGCCGAGCGCACGGATGCCGAAGGTCTCCGTCGCGTGGTGTCCGCCGGCGAGGAAGGCGATGCCGAGCTCGCGGCCCAGGGCATGGGTGTCCTCGCGCGGCTCGCCGGTCAGGAACGCATCGCATCCAAGCGCTGCGGCATCGACGATGTCGGCGGCCGATCCGCCGGAGCTGACCGCGACGCGGCGCACGCGCTCGACCCCGGCACCGAGCACGAGCGGAGGACGGCCCCCGAGCACCGCTCGCACGCGGGAGGTGAACGCCTCGAGCGTGTCTCCGTCGCCGGGCAGGGTACCGACGATCCCGATCGACCTGCCGCCGTGGAGGGCGAACGGCTCGCCAGTGCGGGTGAGCCCCAGCGCATCGGCGATGAGCGCGTTGTTGCCGAGCTCGGGGTGGGCGTCGAGGCACAGGTGGTATCCGGCGAGCGACATGCCGTGGTCGAAGAGCGAGGCGAGTCGCTCGCGCATGACGCCGTCGATGACCTGCGGCGTGCCCTTCCAGAACAGTCCGTGGTGGCAGAGCACCAGCTGCGCGCCGAGCTCGGCGGCGCGGTCGAACGCGTCGAGCGTCGAGCTGACGCTCGTGGCGATGGTGTCCACGACGTGGATCCGGCCCGCCACCTGCAGGCCGACCGGGCAGAAGTCCTGGAATGCGTGCGCGTCGAGCAGCTGGTCGGCGTAGTCGAGGATCTCGGAGACGTGGGATGGCATGGCCGATGGCTACCCGAAGCATCCTGAGGTCACGCGCATGTCGCGGAGTCGCGACGAAGTCGGTACGGAGTCGACACCAGTCGTGCGCATCGCGTCACGCGGGGCCCGCGACCATGTCCGCAGGGCATCCGGCTGGTCGGATGCCGCGACGGACGGAGGTCCAGATGAACATGGTGGCACTGGTCGGCAACCTGGCGACGGATCCGGAGCTGCGCGAGACGTCGGGCGGGCGCAAGGTGTGCTCGTTCCGGCTCGCGGTCTCGCGCCCCGGCAACAAGGAGGCGGACTTCCTTACGGTGGTCACGTGGGAGCGGCAGGCGGAGGTCTGCAACGAGTACCTGAAGGTCGGTCGGCGCGTGTCGATCGAGGGCCGACTGCACCACTCCGTGTGGGAGGCCGAGGACAAGACCAGGCGCAGCAAGGTGGAGATCGTCGCGCACCGGGTCGGACTGCTCGGCGGTGGACCCCGCCCCGAGGAGTCGGCGCCGGTCGTCGATGCCGATTTCGCGCCGAGCGAGTCGGCCGCGAGCGGTGACCTGGCGCTCGCCTGACGCTGCGTTCGCCTGCGGGCGTGGCATTCGCTGGTGGCGACGCCGCGGCGGTGCCACGCCTGCGGGGAACCGATCCGGGTTCCCGCACGTCTTCCCTCCAAACGCAGCTGAGCAGGAATTCTCTGCAAATCGTGCGTCGCGTGTTGCGGCGCGATCCTTCGCCTGCGAGACTGCGTCCCGCACGGTTGGTATCTGGGGAGATCCCGACCGATGCACCACCTTGGGGAAGGGGACCCACCATGTGGGGTATTACCGGACGAGGAGCACGCCTTGGGGATTGGCGCCGTTCCGCACGTACGTTGCACGCCGGCATCGCGCGCATTGCCGTGCGCGGACCGCTGGAACACGCGGTGCTCGACATCTCGGGCGAACTGGACTTCAGCAGCTCCGGTGACGCGATCGACGTCGCAGCCCAGCTGCCACATCGGATCGTGTCGCTTGACCTCGCAGGGCTCGAGTTCGTGGATGTCGCAGGCGCGCGCGCCATCGAACGCATCCGCGAGGACCGACAGGCGCTGCACGGCGAGCGCCCGGCGCTGCTCGGCGCCTGCGCATCGGTCGAGCGCACGCTGCGCTTCGTGCGCACCCGCGATCGCGGCATCGTGGTTGCGGACGCGCCGCGCATGACGACCGCCTGACGGACGAGCCCGCGGGATCGCCCGCGCAGATCACCAGGAATTGCAGAAGGGCCGGCTCCGAGGAGCCGGCCCTTCATGTCACGTACATCGGGCTGCCGAGATTCGAACTCGGGACCTCTCCGACCCGAACGGAGCGCGCTACCAGGCTGCGCCACAGCCCGTGACGAGGTTCGATACTACCGGATCGTCGCCCGATGAAAACCCCGGCACGCACAATTGCCCCGGCCGGCGCGATCGCGCGGTCAGAGCGGCTTGAACGAGGCCCGCTCGAGCACGTCGGTGAAGGTGACTGCAGGCGTCGTCTCGTCCTCGAGCACGTCGACGCCCATGATCTCCGGCACGAGCACGCGCAGGGTGCCTTCGATGCCATGGCGCACCGTGATCTGGCTCATCGGGCAGCCGACGCAGGCGCCCGACAGCTGGATGATCGCGATACTTGAATCCTCGATCTCCACGAGGCGCACGTCGCCGCCGTCGGCCTGGATGTGCGGGCGGATCTGCTCGATCGCCTCGGCGACCCGGTCGAACAGCGGGCCGGACGTCTCGATGAGGGCATCGTCTTCCATGCACGCCAACCATACTCCACGTCGCTGCATGGCCGAGGTCGGCCCGCGTGCATGGCCGGCACCGGCCGCGCTCGTCTTCGAAGCGATGAAGCGGTGGCACGGCTCGCGATACCGTCGTCCCATGCGTATCGCCTCGACTCCCGTCGCGTCCCTGACCCTCCCCGATCCGGGCTCTGCCGGCTCGTGGACCAATCCCGCGGCGTCCGCCGCGCTGCGGAGCACGGTCGACCTGCTCAAGGGCATCGAAGAGGGCATGGTCCGCAACTTCGGGAGCGTCGACATGGTGCGCGCCTACGCGGTCGACCTGAAGTCGACGATCGAGATCTTCGAGACGGCAACCTCCGTGCTGATGAACGACGCGTCGAAGGAGAACGACTCCTTCCTGCCGCTCATCGACACCGCGGGCGGCGGCGTGACCCGTGCCGAGGCGCGCCTGTCCTCCAAGGACCTTTCCGCGACCTGGCCGCTCGAGCGCGGCGACATCCTCGCGGCGATCCGTCGCGCGAGGGCGATCAGCCTCAACGTCGCCGACCAGCTCGATCCTCGCTCGGTGCGCGAACCCCGCTAGGCCGGACCACCTGCCCGGTCGCTGCGACGTAGGGTGGGCGCATGCGTTTCTCCGTGCCACGACTCAGCCAGGACCCGGGCGAGCAGCTCCGCGTCGCATGCGTGCAGCTCGCGAGCGATGAGCACGTCGACGCCAATCTGGAGCGCGCCGAGATCGGCGTCCGACGCGCGGCCGCCCAGGGTGCCCGCCTGATCGCGCTCCCGGAGAAGTGGAACGCGATCGGCGAATCCGCCGTCCTGCGAGCCGCGGCCGAGCGCGAGGACGGCCCGACGCTGACCGCGGTCCGCGACTGGGCCCGTCGCCACGATGCGTGGATCCTGTCCGGCAGCACCGTGATCGCCGTCGACGGGGACGAGCGCCTGCGCAACCTGAGCGTGCTCGTCGACCCGACGGGGACGATCCGTGCACGCTACGCCAAGCTCCACATGTTCGACGTCGAGGTCGCCGGCGTCACCTATCGCGAGAGCGACACCGAGCGCGGCGGCGACGAGCTGGTCGTGGCCGATGTGGACGGGACGCCGGTCGGCCTGACGGTCTGCTACGACGTGCGCTTCCCGGAGCTGTACCGGCTGCTCACGCTCGCCGGCGCACGCATCCTCACCGTGCCGGCCGCCTTCACCCTCATGACCGGCCGCGACCACTGGGAGGTGCTGCTTCGCGCACGCGCCATCGAGAACCAGTGCTTCGTCATCGCCCCTGACATCATCGGCGACCACGGCGCGGGCAAGGTCTCCTATGGCCATTCGATGATCATCGATCCGTGGGGCACGGTCATCGCACGCGCGAGCGACGCGGAGTGCGTGATCGTGGCGGACCTCGACCTCACGGCGGTCGACCGGGTACGAGCGTCGATCCCGTCGCTCGCCAACCGGCGCGACGACATCTACTCGCTGTCGCTGCGCACGCCGTCCACCACGTAGGGGGACGCCGGCATGTGTGCATCGGCGACGCCGGGCACCGCCAGCACCGCACCCCGGGCACGCAGCTGTGGGTGGGTCGCGACCTCGCTCGGGTGGAGCGCGCGCACCACGCAGGATCCGCCACCATCGCCTCCGACGAGGACTGCCTCCCACGCGGCTGCGGGCCGCGACGCGAAGGTCGTCTCCAGCTCGCCGCGGAGCGCCTCCTGCTCGCCGGGGTCGTACTGCAGCGCGGCGAGGTCCGGGCGCTCGATCGCCTCGCACAGCGTGGCGAAGAACTTCGGCTCGATCGGCCCCACCGCCAGCCAGGCGCCGTCGGCGCAGCGATACGGTCGGTAGCTCGCCAGGCCGCCGGTGAGTAGCCCGGTGCCGCGCGCGGATCCCGGCTCGATCGCCGCGCCGGGCAGGTGCATGGCCTGCAGCGACAGCGCGGCCTCCGTGAGCGAGATGTCGAGCGTGCACCCGGTGCCGGTCACGCCCCGTCGCACGAGCGCGGCACAGATCGCCGTCGCTGCAGCCATGCCCCCGGCGAGGTCGGCCATCGGCACCGCAGGCTGCGTCACCGCGTCGTGGGTGCCCGACTGCTCGAGCAGCCCGGCCGCCGCCTCGTAGCCGATGTCGTGTCCGGGTGCCTGCGCCCACGGACCATCCTGGCCGTAGCCGCTCAGCGAGCAGTAGACGAGCCCCCTGTTGCTGGCGCGCAGTTCGTCCGCACCCAGCCCGAGCCGGACTGCCACGCCCGGGCGGAACGACTCCACGAAGACGTCGGCGCCGTCGGCGAGCGCGCGGGCGCGCGCCAGTCCGTCGTCGCTCGCCAGGTCGAGCAGCTCCACCGACATGTCACGCCGCAGCGATCGGTACGCGATGCTCTCGCCGTCTGGGCCGAGCGGCGGCATCGCCCGCAAAGGATCGCCGCCGGGTGGCTGCTCGATGATCGTCACCTGCGCCCCCAGCCACGCCAGGTTGAGCGAGCAGAACGGCCCGGGCAGGTAGCGCGAGCAGTCGAGCACGCGCACGCCCTCCAGTGGTCGGTGTGCGGGCGGGGCGGCGGCGAGCGGGTCAGGTTCCATCCCCGGCGCCCTACCCACGATGGCCGTCCGAGGCAGCTTCGGCGCCCCGACGGCCACCGGTACCCGCGCGGGCTCGCGTCGTGCGGGCCGTGTCGCGTACGATCCTCCGCATCCTCGAGGGAACGCGTGCGGAGGGCATGCGGCGAGGGCTGAGACCAGGGATGGAGCACGGGATGGACCGGTTGATCAGGACGCGCAGGACGCGCGAATCGCAGCGCTTCGCAGCGCTGCTGGTGGTGTCGCTCATGGGCGTGGCGCTCTCGCGCTGGCTCGAGGCAGGCGCTGCCTGAGCACGGGGCGACGACCCGCGGCGCTGGTAGCCTTGCCCGCGTGACGAGCTCGGACGACAACGACGAGGAACCCCCCGCGCGCAACGCGGGCGGCGCGACGCGCGGACGCCCCGGACGCCCCAAGGTGGGCGAGGAGAGCGGCCCCTCGAGGCGACGGCGCATCCGCGAGGCGGCCGTCACGGTCTTCGCGGCCAAGGGCTACCACGATGCGCGCGTCAGCGACATCGCGAAGGAAGCCGGCGTCGCGCACGGGCTCGTGTACCACTACTTCGCCGGCAAGGAGAACCTGCTCCAGGACGTGTTCCGCCGGACCTGGCTGCACATCGAGCAGGGCCTTCGCACGATCGAGAAGGGCGGGGGGTCAGCCGCCGACCAGCTCGCCGACATCGTGCGGCTGCTGCTCGGCTCCTACCGCATGTCGCCCGACCTGGTGCGCGTCGTCGTGCTGGAGGTGACGAGGTCCGGTCACCTGCGCGCGCAGGTGGACGAGATCGCCGAGGCCTTCCGGATCATCGAGCGAATCATCACGACGGGCCAGGAGCGCGGCGAGCTGCGCGACGACATTCCGGCCCGGCTCGTCTCGTTCGTGTTCTGGGGCGCGGTCGACGAGGTGCTCACCGGCTGGGTCTTCGGGACGCTCCCCGGCACCGACGAGGACGTCGCCGAGGCCGAGCGGGCCGTGGTCGAGCTCGTCCTGCGCGGCCTGGCGGGCACGGGCACTCCCAGCCCCGACGCGTAGCTCCGCCGCAGCGCGGGTACGTCTCGCGCGATGTCAAAGCAGCCCGACCGCAGCAACTCCCGCCGTTCACGGCTCCGTGACCGTCTCGCCATCGTCGTCGACGACGGTGTCGTCGAAGGGACCGTCCTGCCGCCTCGGGCGCATGGGGACACGGCCGAGCCCGCCGCGGAGCACCCGCCGCTGGTGGTCGAGACGAGCGATGCGGACCCGGCCCAGTCGCACGACGCGCCCGGCGAAGCGTTCGAGCCCGGCGGCCCGCGTCCGGTGGAGGACGCCGAGCGCCGCCACGAGCAGGTGCGCCCCACCGAGGACGATGCGGAGGCGCCAGCCGCCGCGACACGCACTGCGCGTCGTCGCGCCCGCCTCGCGCCACATGCCGCGCGGCACGCGACGCGAGCGCGACGCACCTGGATCGCCCTGGCGTTCTTCCCGTTCTTCGCGATCTACGTGGTCATCGATGCCCTGCGCGACCTGCGCGACGTGGTCGCACGCGACCGCAACGACGTGCTCCAGAGCCGTCCACGATTCGTCCGCCCGGAAGCGATGGGCCCGCTCGAGGACCGCTCCATGGAAGCGGTCGTCACCGCCCTCGAGCAGTTCCCGTTCAACCCGACGCGGCTGTCGGCCACCCACGCCTTCTATCGCGACAACGGACCTGACGCGATCGGCGCACTGCTGAGCCCGAATCCGCAGATGACGACGATCCCGCACTTCTATCCGCGTCCGTTCGAGCAGCGCCTGTTCACCGGTGACCAGGGACAGCAGCTCGCCGGCATGGAGGCGATGCACGAGCACGCCGGCCCGGCCGTGGTGATCTGCCACGGCCTGCTCATGACCAAGAACTTCGACGCGATCATCCAGCTGGCTCGACGCGCGTTCGAGCAGTGGGGATTCCACGTCGTGACCGTCGACCTGCGCGGCTGGGGGCAGTCCGCCTGGACGAGCGCCGCGCCCGCGAGCGCCGGCTTCCACGAAGGCCGCGACATCATCGAGATCGCCCGCGAGCTCAAGCGCAACCCGCTCGTGACGAGCGTGGGGGCGATCGGCTTCTCGCTGGGCGGCGCGAGCGTACTCAACGCCTCGCACGTGTCGAGCATCGCCGACGATACCCCGCTCGACGGCGGCGCCGTCACCATCAGCGCGCCGACCCAGATCGCGATGGCGCTCGAGCACATCTCGACCAAGCCGCACTGGCGCGACCCCTACTTCGGGCTCTGGAACGTCTTCCGCGCAGCCATCAAGGGCAACGTGCGTCGCAAGGGCCTGCGGCGCGACCTCGGCACCTGGTACGACCTGGTCGAGGAGCTCTCCGCCCCGTACTACGGCATCTCGATGGAGGAGTTCTGCGCCCGTGCGAGCGCGGTCAACTTCGCGGCGGAGATCACGACGCCCGTGCTCGACCTGCATGCGGCGGACGACTTCCTCGTGCCGGTCCAGCACGCCTACGCGCTGCAGGAAGCGGCGACCGGCAACGAGTGGATCCACGTCATGGTCCGTGACTGCGGTGCCCACTGCTCCTTCGCCGCAGTCGACTC
>JAOPYU010000047.1 GCA_025964455.1 Thermoleophilia bacterium
GCACGATGCCAGCGGGTCCACGTGCCACTCATCGAGCGTGCGTGGCGGTCAGGAGACGCCGGCGTGCGGCGAGGCCTCGTCGAGCACCTGGGTGGCGAGGCGGATCACGCCGTCCTCGATCTCGAACGAGATGGATCCGCCGGTGGGGATCCGGAACTGCCAGTTCTCGGTGACCGGGCCCGCGATGCGCAGCACGGCGAGGCGCAGCATCACGCCGTGGGAGACCGCGGCGACCGTCGCGCCCGCGTGCCGCTCACCCAGCATCCGCAGGGCGCGGACGATGCGATCGCCCGCTGCGACGAGTGATTCGCCGCCCGGGCAGTGGGCGTGCTCGGGATCGGTGACGTAGCGCTCCCAGGCCTCGGGATCGACCTCGCGGGCCTCATCCTTGGTGAGCCCTTCCCAGCGACCGTAGTCGAGGTTGAGCAGGTCGTCGATCGGATCCACGTCGCTCAGGCCAGACGCCGCCGCGATCGCCGTGCCGACCTCGAGCGCGCGCGTGAGCGGGCTGGAGTACACGGCCTCGACCCGCGCGTCGGCGAGGGCGAGCCCGGCCGCGATCGCCTCGCGCCGCCCGGTCCGGTTGAGGGGCACGTCGCGCTGGCCGCGGAAGCGGATGTCGCGGTTGAGCACCGTCTGCCCGTGCCGGACGAGGTGGATGACGCCGATCTCGGCCATCGGGTATTTCCTTTCCTACTTCTCTATAGGAAATAAGGTAATGTCTCGCCGCGCCGCCTCGCGGGGTCGCGCACGAGACAGTCTACGAGCACCACGGAGTCCTTGATGAGCCTCGCAAGCATCGACCTGTTCCACGTGTTGGCAGCGCTCGCCGTCCTGCTCACGGTGGCCCACGCCGGTGGCCTGCTCGCCCAGCGCATCGGGATACCGCCGATGGTCGGTGAACTGGTGGGCGGACTGCTCCTCGGCGCGACCGTGCTCGATCGCATCTGGCCCGACGCGAAGCAGTGGCTCTTCCCGAGCGTCCCCGCCGACGGGCCGATCCCCGCAGTCATCCCGGTGCTGGCCTTCTGCAGCCAGCTGGGCCTGCTCCTGCTCATGTTCATCGGCGGGATGGGGATGCGCCGCCTCGTCCGGCGTAGTGACCTGCGCCCCGTCGCGTGGATCAGCACGCTCGGCGTGGCCGTGCCGGTCGTGTTCGGCCTGGTGGTCCTGCAGTTCGCGGACTTCGCGGAGTACCAGGGCCCGGCCAAGGCGCTGACGTCCCTGCACATCGTGCTGCTCGCGGCGCTCGCCGTCACCTCGATCCCCGTGATCACCCGAATCTTCATCGACCTGGGGCTCATGGAGACCCGGCTCGCGCGCATCGTGCTGAGCGTGGCCGTGCTCGAGGACGTGCTGCTCTACGTCGGCATCTCGGTCGCGGTCGGCCTCGCCAGCGGGAAGGCCTCCGAGGATGCGTCGATCCCCGCCTTCATCGGGCTCGACCCGAGCGGACCCGCCTACATCGCCTGGCACGTGTGCGCGAGCTTCGCGCTGCTCATCGGCGTGACGCTCGGCGTGCGACACGTGGCCATCCAGCGCAAGCTCAAGCCCGGCCCGTCGAGCGCGAGCCGCAACCCGATCGCACGCCGCAGCCCGCTCGGCTGGACGGTCGCCCTGCTCTTCTGCGTGACGCTGGTCGCGATGCTGCTCGGCCTCGCCCCCATCTTCGGCGCGCTCGTCGCCGGCATCGCGGCGTCGTACGAGCTGCGCGAGGAGTTCGTCGCGGCGCGCCGGGCGATCGAGAACTTCGCCATGGCCACCTTCGTGCCGGTCTACTTCGCGCTCGTGGGCGTCGGCCTCGACCTGATCGACGGGTTCGACTGGAAGTTCACGGTCGGCCTTCTGCTCGTCGGCACGCTCGTGAAGTACTCCTCCTCGCTCCTGGGCGCGCGCCTCGCGGGCGAGACCCCGGCGATGGCGCGCGCCCTGGCGGTCAGCGTCAACGCGCGGGGCGGTCCGGGCATCGTGCTCGCGACCACCGCGCTCGCGGCCGGGATCGTCGACCAGCGCACGTACTCGGCGCTCATCATCCTCGCCATCGCCACGAGCGTGATCGCCGGGGTCTGGCTCGCGACGATGCTGCGCCGCGACGAGGAGACTGCCGCGATGCTGCGCAGCTCCAATGCCACGCCGCCGCGCACGAAGGTCGTCGCCTAGCGGCGCTGGTCAGTCGGCGATGGGCGCGTCGCCCTCGCCGGTCTCGGCTGCACGCTGGATGTTGTGCACGTCGAGCACGGGGTCGGGTTCGTCCCGGCCGAACTGGCCGAACGTCTGCAGCACCAGCTTGGCGTCGAGCAGCAGCGACCAGTGGTCGATGTAGTGGATGTCCTGACGGATCCGCTCGGGCCACTCGATCTCGTCGCGGCCGTGGACTTGCGAGTACCCCGTGATGCCGGGCAGCACCTCGAGACGGCGGCGATCGTGCTCGCTGTAGTGCACGACCTGCTCGGGGATGTCAGGGCGCGGCCCGACCAGGCTCATCTGCCCGACGAGGACGTTGAACAGCTGCGGCAGCTCGTCGAGGCTGGAGCGGCGCAGGAAGCGACCGCTCGGCGTGATGCGCGGGTCGTCCTTGACGACGCCGTGCGGATCGTCGGTGACACCGAGCTCCTGGCCGACGCGCACCGCGTCATTGACCATCGAGCGGAACTTGAGCATCGGGAACTCGCGCCCGCCCTTGCCGGTGCGACGCTGGATGAACAGCACCGGGCGACCGGAATCCACGAGCACCCACACCGCGAGGGCGAGCAGCACGGGCGAGAGCAGCACGAGCGCGACTGCGGCGGCGACGCGGTCGACGACCCACTTGATGGCTCGGGCGAGCGGGCGCATCACGCGGGCGCCCTCCACGGCGGGAAGTAGCCGTCGAGGGAGTCGGTGCCGGCGAGCGCCCGGAAGCGGTCGGCGTCGTGGACGATCTTGGCGATGTGGAACGGCTGGGGCTCCGACAGCGGGTCGTAGCGGTGCTTGAACTGGAACAGGGCGCTGTCGGTGCCGGCGCCGACGCCACCGCCCAGGTGGAAGCGCGTCATCCCGCGCGACTGCGCCCACTCCGCAGCGGCTAGGAAGCAGCGGTTCGACGCGCCGATGTTGCGCGCGGCATCCGCGGATGCGCCGAGGTGGTAGTGCAGCCAGGGGCCGCGCGCGAAGCACAGCAGCGCGGCGACGACCTCGCCCGCGAGCAGGCCCTCGACGAGCACGAGCTCCTCGGCGCAGTCCTCGACCAGGGCGGTCCAGTACGCGTCGCCGAAGAAGTAGAAGTCGGTGGCGTCCTGGCGGCGCATCGTCTCGTCGTACAGCTTCCTGAAGCCGGCGAGGTCGCTCGGCCCGGCAGTGACGCGCAGCTCCAGCTCCGCGCGGTCGGCCTTGCGCACTGCGCGCCGGTGGTGCGTGTGCATGAGCGGGAGCAGCTCGCCGCGATCGGCGGAGACGTCCCACGCGACCGTCGCACCGAGCTCGATGTCGATGGCGCTCGAGGGGAGCAGCGACTGGTTCGCGAGCAGCGGATGCAGGCGCAGGAAGGTGCAGGCGACGTCGTTGGCGCGTGCCCACGTGTCGAGGACGTCGGCGAACCGAGCCGCGTCGATCGGGCCGGTCGCGACCGGGCCACCGTAGCCGTACGCGCTCGTCGCGTCCCACCCGGAGCCGTCCGGAAGCGGGCGCAGCAACAGCGGCAGGGCGAGCTCGCCGCCGAGCGACGCGTCGGCAAGGTGCAGCAGCACCGGGTGCGCCGGCGCGGCTTCGAGGTGGACGGAGGCGTGGTGGTAGCCGAGCCGCAGGTAGGTGTCGTCGCCGCCGAGGCGGGCCACGAGCGCATCCCACTCGGCCGCCGGCACGAGTCGCACGTCAGTGGTCGAGGTGAGCGCCTCGACGCCGGGGATGGTCTGGTCTGCGGCGGTCATCGAGGGGAGTCTACCGCCGATCGGCCGCTGGCCGACGCGGGCCAAGGATCCCGCGTGCGCCGCGACCGCGCGCGAGAAGGTGCGATGATGCCTGCATGTTCGAAGGTAGTTCCATCGCTGTCGTCGTCCCCTGCTTCAAGGAGGAGACGCAGATCCGCGGCGTCATCGAGACGATGCCGGCATTCGTCGACCGCATCATCATCGTCGACGACCGCTCCCCCGACGCGACTGCGGACGTGGTGCGCGAGTGCATGGCGACCGACCACCGCGTCGAGCTGCTCATCCACGAGGAGAACCGCGGCGTCGGCGCGGGTATCGCGACCGGCTACAAGCGGGCGCTCGAGCTCGACATGGACGTCGCGGTCGTGATGGCGGGTGACGGCCAGATGCCGCCGAACGAGCTGGCCGACATCGTGCGCCCCGTCTCGAGCGGCCAGGCCGACTACTCCAAGGCGAACCGACTCATCGTCGAGAACGCCTGGGGCACCATCCCACGCAAGCGGTTCCTCGGCAACGCGATGCTGAGCCTGCTCACCAAGATCGCTTCCGGCTACTACCAGGTCGCCGACAGCCAGACGGGCTACACGGCGATCACGGCGTCGATGCTGCGGCGCCTCGACCTCGACGCCATGTATCCGCGCTACGGCTACCCCAACGACATGCTCGTGCGCCTCAACGTGCTGCGCGCGCGTGTGGTCGACGTCGCGAGCGTGCCGGTCTACGACGTCGGCGAGGTCTCGGGACTCAAGATCCGACGCGTGCTGTTCACGATGAGCTGGCTGCTGCTCAAGCGGTTCGTGTGGCGACTGTGGAAGCTCTACGTCGTGCGCGACTTCCACCCGCTCGTGATGTTCTACGTGCTCGGCATCTTCATGCTGCTCGGCGGCGTGGCGGCGTCGGTGACGCTGGCGATCCTGTCGATCGGTGCCGGCACGGTCAGCGGGTCGAGCGCGGTCGCCGCGTCCATCCTGCTGCAGAGCGGCTTGCTGCTGACGCTGTTCGGCATGCTCTTCGACTTCGAGCACAACCGGCCGCTCGTGAGTGAGTCGCGACCGGTGAGCCTCGACGCGGATCGCATCGCGCACGAGCCGATCCGGGCCACCATCGAGACGGCGACGCCGGGCTCGGTGCCCGACGAGTGGGCGCAGGATGCCGGGCGCGACGCGAGCGAGCAGCCCGACGCCATCAAGCCGACCCACGGCTGACCTCGAATGGGCGGCGCATTGATCGACCTCGCGGCGTCCGTGCTCGTCACGGCCGCGGTCATGCTGCTCCCGGGCATGGCGCTCGTGGGCGTGCTCGGCGCATTCACCGTCATCGATCCGCTGCTGCGCCCCGCCGCCGCGGTGGCCGGCACGATCGCGCTGTCCTCGGTCGCGCTGGCACTGACGCTGTGGCTGCACTGGTCGATCATGGGCTATGGCCTGGCGATGCTGCTCGCGACGCTGGTGCTCGGCATCGTCGCGCTGCTGCGGTTCACGCCCTCGCGCGGCATGGTGGGTCGGGGCGAGCGTGCGCGGTCGGTGCTCGGCTGGGTCCCGCCGACGATCGTGCTGCTCGTGGTCGGCATCTTCGATGCGCCCCAGGTGCGCTCGGACACGTACTGGCACGTCGCGCTCGCACGCAAGCTCGGTGCGTTCGAGCACCTCTCCTCCGCCCGAATCTCGTTCGAGGCGGGAGCGCCCGGCAATCCCAACTATCCCCTCCCGAGCTGGCACGCCCTCATCTCGCTGGCCGACCACGCGCCGCGCGTGGACCTGTGGTCGGCGACGTGGTTCCTCACCTTGTGGCTCGCCCCGGTGGCGATGCTCGCGTTCG